>NZ_JBQUZW010000013.1:0-135154 GCF_056313665.1 Lysobacter sp. DMC104
CTTCTTCACGTCCAATCTCCTCTCTCTGGGGAATTGGACTCCAGATCCGGCTGCTACTCAAAAGCGGGGGGACGTCGGCTTCTTTCAGGGCGCGCGCGTACTTATCCATGATAAGGATCGTATCGGTTTTTTTGAGCCCATGCAAAGCAGTTGTAAAGTCATTGACAAATAATTTAGGCATAGCTTAATTTCTTCGGCGTACCCGAGACGGCCACAGAGAGGTCGCGGGTCACAAGGAAGGAGAAGCATGCGTATCGCTACGTGCCAGATCGGGGGAAGCCTCCGGCTTGGGGAGAAGGCAGGGATCACCATCCACGCCCGGCAGGGGGAGCGGATCGCCTTCGGCGCCTGGGCGCCGTCGGGCACCTATCTGGTCCTCGGCGGCGAGGCCGTCCATCCCGTCTCTGGCCGGGCCGGCGTCTGGAGTTACCTGTTCTCGCTCTATGGGGGCCGCCGTTTCCAGTTCGGCCTGTACGAGGTCCGCATCTGGCTGCCGGGCGAAGTGGTCGAACTGGCCGCGGACTGTCTGGAAAGCCTGCACGTGGGCGTTGACAGCCAGTTCCCTGTGCCGCCGCCCGTGTACGTCCCTCCTGCGGGCGCCCGGCGACGGCCAGCTCGCGCCACTGAGCCATTGCCTTCCTGGTCGCCGGCCACAGGCAGCGCCGCGTTTCAGCACGCGAGGGGGATCTGAATGCCCATCCTCGACTGCACCCTGCTCGAATCCATCACCATCGGCCGGGACATGCGCCTGCACCTGACCGGCCGCATCGACGACGTACTGTACGTCTACCTCGATGCGTCGGCGCGCCACGATCTTGGCGGCGTCGACGGATTCCACGCGAGCGCACCATCCGGCATCGGGCGCGTCGCCCACGTCCTCGCGCTGCGTGACGGGGATACCTTCACCATGGGCCCGACCACGATCGCCGTGCAGGCCGTGTGCCTGCGGATGGACGGAGCACAAGCTCTGCGGGATATCCGCCTGAGCATCGACCCGCCAAAGGTGCTTCGGATCGTGCGGACGCCGCCACCGCGTCGCCGCACGTCGAAGCTGGCGCGCACGACGGAACCCGGGAGGCAGCCATGCTGGTCCTGACTCGTCGCGTGGGCGAGAGCATTCGCATTGGCGACCACGTGCGCCTGACGATCCGCGGGAAGGTACGCAACCACTACACGGTGGCGATTGTCGCGCCTGGCGATCTGTCGATCGTGGATGGCGATGGCGAGCCGCTCACCGCCTTGCGTCACCGGCAGCGGCATAAACGCCGCTACGTGGCCGCACTGCTGGCCGGCGAGTGCCTGCGGATCGGCGATGCGGTCCATGTCCTGTTCGGAGAAGACCGCTACGGCGGCACGTCGCGCCTGCGATCCGGACAACAGGTGCGCATCAGCATCGACGCGCCGCGCGAGGTGTCGGTGCACCGCGAAGAAATCTACTGGCGGATCTGGCACCAATCTCGTGAACGGCCCGGGAGGGCGGCTTGATTGCGGCAGAAATTGAAGGCGTCGCATAGCAGTCATGACTTTCCGGAAGGCGTGCTTCTTTTCATCTTCAAATCGATGTTTGGTCTGCTGATGTATTTCTTCTGTTGAGGACGGATCGGCAACTCCGGAGCAGACGAAACCCGCACGGAGAAGCACCCAGGAAATTGCACATGTCCCATTGCCAGAGACAGGTCCCAAGGCTCGCATGCACCGTCTCAGCTGGTGCGTCAGGCGAGAAGCATACTTTCAGCGGGGCGCCTGTGTTTTGGCAGGGATGGGGAAATAGCCGGAAGCGGAGAAGTTTCCGATGACGCGGGCTCTCTTCCGCAACAGGAAAATGGCTGCACCTTATTGAGCGAATGCATCGTCGATGCAATCGGCCCTGCATGCCCATGAGGAGCAGCGTTCAAGGATCGAAATCTGTCGAAGTTGATGGCCCCCGCAGAACGAGGGGTTTGGTGACAAGTGAACAGTGAGGTCTGGAGAAGAAAAATGAAGACAACCGAGTCTATGGAAAATTCAAAGAGACACCGGGTGGTGTCAAGGCTGGTGCGTCGATATCGAATCGCGATCGTGCTTGTCGTGCTGTCCTTGTGCGCGGGTGCCATTGTGTGGGCGCAGCAGGAGCCATTGCCCTACTGCTACAAGGGCGTTGCAGGCGATCAGTGCTTTGCAACGCGCTCGCAGGCCGAACAGGCCATGCGCGCCGCGCCCGAGAACGCATCCATCGCGAATCTGCTCGAACAAGGCGACACCAATCCTCAGCCGAGCCTGGGGAGGGCAGCGTACTACTACCGCGTGAAGAACCAGCCTGCCTCGGCGATCTACGGGCCGAGCTACATCGAGGAAAACAGCAGCGGCGGCATCGTCAGCACGATGCACAACTGCACGCCGGGCAACGATCCGAACATGCCGGACGGCTGCTCCAGCGAGAGCGAACTCCTCGGCAATGTTATGCAGTATCTGCGTGATGCCCGGCCAGACTGCAGCCACGAAGGGCCGATCTTCCTGACGGACCGTGTCCCTCCCTACAAGGCGATCACGCCGCACGAGAACGGCCTGGGAAGTTGGACCTATGGCGTGATCGATTACGGACAGACCGAGCATCGAGCGATACGCACCTGCAACGGTACGACCAACAATTTCACTATCCGCATCTCGAAGAAGGAAACGTATCGATGCCCGGCGGGATACGAGCGCATCGGCGATACGTTCAAGCCGAACGACGGCGTCGATGATCGCATCATTCCGGTGCTGTGCAAGTTCAAGCCGGACGGGATCAACAGGATCATCACCGGCCCGATCGAGCAATGCGCCAGCTGCGCGGCCAGCCCGTATCCGTTGTATCCGGCGACCGGCGAAAAATCGCGTGTCGAACCGGACTTCACGTTCGCGGGGCGGACGTTCTCCCGCTACTACCACTCCTTGCGACAGTTCCGGAACAACCCGGGCTTCGCCGAAGGGTGGACGCACACCTTCAGCGATCAGCTGATCGTCTACGGCTCCACGCCTGGCGGCCTCGTCGACGAAACGGGCGCCTACGAATGGTTCGACACGGTGTCGACGAACCACTATCGCGGACAGAACTCGACGGACAAGTTTCTGGAATACGCGCCCACCGACGTAGTGCGCTGGCGCCTGCGTCTTCCCGATGGCGAAGTCCATGAGTTCAACGCCAACGGTGCCCTGACGGCCATCCGCGATCCGGACGACCCGAGGCAGGACGTGGTGCTCTCCTACGGCAACGGGATGCTGTCGGCGGCGACGGATGGCCAGGGGCGCGTACTGCGCTTCGAGTACAACGCTGATCAGCTGATGAGCCGCGTCGTCCTTCCGGATGGGTCTTCCATCGCCTACGGCTACGATACAGGCAAGAATCTGGCCTTCGTGGACTACGGCGGCGGTGTCCTCAAACGGTATCACTACGATGAGTCCGGTCTTGTGGGGGATGCCAGCCAGCGGCATCTGCTGACGGGCATCACTGCGGAGACGGGGCGCCGCTTCGCTTCGTTCCGTTACGACGCCCGCGGGCGCGCAGTCGAAAGCCGCATCTTCGGCACGCCGAACCATGTCACGACTGTCAGCTACGACAGCGATACGCAGGCGACGGTCACATCGGCGAGCGGTGAGCAACGCGTCTTCACGATCCAGCCCGGCCTCTATCGCCGGATCACGGGCGTGTCCACGGTCGGCGAGACGAAGCAGGACGTGCAGGCCTTCGATCCGCAGGGACGATTGGTCAGTCAGACGGATCGACGCGACGTCCAGACCACCTATGGCTACGACCCAACGAATGGTTACCTGAACACGGTCACGGAAGCGGTCGACACTCCGGAACAGCGTCGGCAAGAGATCGTGCGAGACCCCACGCGGAACCTCGTGACGGAGCGTCGGACTTTGGACGCTACGGGTGCAGTGAAGGCCAGGACCACCTGGACCTACAACGGTCGAGGGCAGGTCCTCACGACTTCCGATGTCGACCCGGTCACCGGAGTCCAGCACACAACGACGAACACCTACTGCGAGGCGGGTGACGTGGCGGCGGGGGCTTGTCCGATGGTCGGACTGCTGCTCGCCATCGATGGGGCGCGAGATAACGTGCAGGACGTTGTCGACATCACCAGTTTCGAGTACCGATCTGCCGATGCGCAGGGCTGCTCCACGTCACCGGCCACCTGCGGATGGCGGAAGGGCGATCTATGGAACATCACCAACGCGAAATCCCAAATCACGGAAATCCTCTCGCACGATGCGTGCGGCCGCGTCACGTCGGTCCGTGACCCGAACGGCGTGGTCACCGAGTTCGAATACGATCCGCTCGGGAGACCGACGGCCACGAAGACCCGCGGGACGAACGACGCGAGTGAGGCCGACGATCGAATTCAGCGACTGGAGTACACGGCTGATGGCCTTATCCATCGGTTGATCCAACCTGACGGCAACTACCTGACCTTCGAGTACGACGATGCCCAGCGCATCAGCGCCGTGGTCGATCGTGACGGCAACAGGATCGTCTACACGCTGGATAGCGCAGGGCAGCCCATCCAGGAAGACGTGCGGGACGCGAGCGGGGTGCTGCAACAGACGCTGTCGCGGACGTTCGACACGCTCGGTCGGCTGAAGTCCATCGCCGATGCGGGGAATCACGCCGTGGTGTTTGATTACGACGCCGGCGGTCTGCTGACGAAAGCGACGGACACATTGGGGCGGCAGGCGACCCGGGGGTACGACCCGCTCGGACGTCTGATCAGTAGCGTCGAGAATGCGACCAGTACGTCTGAGTCGGCCGAAATCCGTTACGGCTACGATGTGCTCGATCAGATAGCGCGCATCACCGACCCTAAGGAGTTGGCGACCGAGTATCGCTACGACGCCTTCGGCGGCATGGTCGAACTGCGCAGCCCCGATACCGGCCTCTCGACGCAGTCCTACGATCCGGCCGGGAACGCGGTCAGCGAACTCGATGCGAACGGCAAGTCGACGCAGTATCGCTACGATGCGCTGGATCGCCTCAAGACGGTCGATTACGCCGCAGTTGTTCCCGATGAAGCCCTGAGCTACGACATCGCCATGAGCGACTGTCCAGCGGGCGAGCAGTACCTGGTCGGGCAGCTGGGTCGATTCGCGGATGCGACCGGGTCCACGACGCTCTGCTACAACCGCTTCGGCGATCTCGTTCGCAAAGTGCAGCGTGCTGGAGCTTCCTCGCTCACGGTGCGATGGGTCTACGAGGCCAGCGGGCGATTGCAGAAGATGATGTATCCGGGCGGCGTGGAGGTGGACTATGTCCGCGACGCTCAGGGGCGTATTGCCGAAATTGGTGTCACCCGCAACGGGAGCCGTCAGGTCCTGCTGAGCGGCGCGAGCTATCACCCATTCGGTCCCGTCAAGCGTTGGTCGTTCGGCAACGGCCTTGAACTGCGGCGTGCGCTTGACCTCGATGGTCGTCCCATGGCGGTGGAAGATGGCCCGGTCAACGGCACCGGTCCTGGCATCGCCTTGCGCTACACCTACGATGACGCAGGGAGGCTGAGCCGCCTGCGTAGCGGACATGGTGCGGCCAGTGTCGAGCAGGCCTACACATACGACGGGCTCGACCGCCTGTTCGAAGTAAAGGACGCGGCTGGTCTGGTGCTCGAACGCTATACCTACGACCGCACCGGCGATCGGCTGACCGCGGGCGAATGGGTTGCATCAGGCGTCTCGGGCGGTCCTGGCGGTGGAACACCGACCTATACCTTCCAGACGCTTTCGTACGGCTACGCGCCGGACAGCCATCGGCTCACGAGCGTAGGCGACGAGCCTCGCCAGTACGACGCGGTCGGCAACTTGGTGAGCATGGGTGATCCCAACGCACCGGGCGGCCCGCGTCGGCAATTCAGCTACAACGATGCAGAACGCCTAAGCACGGTGACCAGCACGGCGCCCATCGCGACGTATGGCTACAACGCACTGGGCGAGCGCATCCGCAAGACCGCCTATGGGATCAACACCTACACCATCTACGACACCGACGGTCATTGGCTGGGCGACTTCAACGGTACCGGCAGCCTGGAGCGCATCGCGATCTGGCTGGATGACCTGCCCGTGGGCTTGGTGGTGGGTACTGGATCGGCGCAATCCCTGTACTACGTCGAAGCGGACGCACTGGGCAGCCCGCGCGCGGTCATCGATCCCGTGCGCAACCTCGCAGTGTGGCGCTGGGAGGCGCTGGGCGACGCCTACGGCCACGATTACCCCGAGGAAGACCCCGATGGGGACGGTGCTGTCTTCAACTTGGACATGCGCTTCCCGGGGCAGCAGTTCGATGCCGTCAGTGGCCTGCACTACAACGGCTTCCGTGACTTCGATCCGACGACGGGGCGCTACGTTGAGTCCGACCCGATTGGCTTGGCGGCCGGCCCAAGCACTTACGGGTATGCGAACGGATCGCCGATGATGCATAGCGATCCCGATGGGCTCTATATTCAATTTGGCGCAAGGCTGGCCATGCGGTTCATCCTTCCGCGTCTGGGCATCCGTGTGGGTTTGGGGTTTGCTGCAAGAAGTGCCGCTCTCGCTGCGAGACGAGAAACGTTTGCGCAATTTGCCAGGCGTCTAGCGCAGCGCCAAGCGGAGAGGATCGCTCGCGCAACGCAGTCTATTGCCTGCGGCGGTGGTAAGAGAGCAGTTGTCCCCGGTGAAGCTGGTCGCTTTGCTGATCTTGCCAAGAGAGGTGTCAAGGGCGACAAGTTGACGCCGCATCACATGCCACAAGTTGCTGCGAATTTCACCTCGCGCGCGGATGGCGGTGCGTTGATGATGACGGAGGCTGAGCACGTTCTAACGAGAACGTATGGTTACGCTGGCTCAATTACAGCCAAGCAAGAAGCAGGTATGGCTTTCCGTGATGTGCTTGCCAGAGATCTGAGGGATGTTCGAAGAATCGTCGGAGGACGCTACAATTCAGGCATGCTCGATTTGATAGAATACTATCGGGTCAACTTTCCGTGGTTGATGGCTAAGCCTTAAAGGAGGAATCCATGCAGTCCGCAATTTCGTCGCTTCTGGAAATGGGGCCGCTTCCTGGTTCCGATGACGCTAGTCCAGATTTCCTACAGAAATTTCAGGGCCTCTTGACGAAAATCCATCAGCCAATCACTGATGAAGATGCCTTGCGGCTGGCAAAGTTGCTGGGTCCGGATGACTGCTTCGGACTTGCCTGGACGCTTGTTCACATCATCGAGACTGCGCCGGGATGGCCGTTGAAAGAAGCAATTTCTGGCCTGAATGAAGACTGGCGAAATATCCTCAATGACCGTTGTGGAAACTAGATGGTCTTGTTTCCCGATGATCAAAAACAGGCCCACTCCGAGTGAGTGGGCCTGTCTGTTGTAGGGGCGGGGCGGTCTGTTGGTATGGATTTTTTAGGATAAAAGCATGGACCAATTTTCTGGAGACTGGGCTGCTTTCATGGAGCGCGTCGCATCCATGCTTCGTGCGGGTCGCGACGAGTCGAGCATTTCAGATGAATTTTCCGGGGCCTTTGTGGCCTGGAAAGGAAAGGTGCTGGAGAAGAAGCTGCACGAAGAGTATGCACAGGGCATCAGCCTTGAAATGAGTCCAGGCTTTGTCGCCTTGGATCATGGGAAAGTGCTGAGAGGTGACTACCTTTTCGTTAACGTCTCCAATGAGCACAGAGAGGAATGGCGCGACACCCCTGTGGGTGCTGAGGTTGTGTTCACCGCCAAGGTGGCAAAGGCAGCTGGCCCCTTTCCTGAGATACAGGTTTCCGAAGTCGAAGGCGAGCCTGAACTCATTTTGATGGTCGGTGTCTACCAAGGTCGGCCTGCCTAGCGCTTCTCTCTGTCTGTTTAGTGGGATGTCTTTTTCGGCGGCACTCTGTCTTTGGATGGAGTGCCGCCGTTTTCATGTATTGGGACTAGGCAGGAGATTAGTGGTGATTTTTGAAGATATCATCGCGCGGTACGTCGCTGTGCACTCCGATGATGTCATGGACCTCATTGGATTTTCTGAGCGACCGGATGGCGATGGAAAATACCTCATCTTGCAAAGGTCGCATGAGTTCGATGAGCAAGACAGGGCCCTTGGTATGGATAAGGTTCACGTCCAGATTTCGGACGAGTCCAGATCTTGCTATGGGGGAATCAGCGAAATTGTCGTGTCACATGACGGCATTTGCTTTTCCTTTGACGAGAAAGCCGCAGTTGCTCTTGGGTTGAATGGCCCACTGTATATCAACGTAGATGAGGCGCTCCTATCGTCGACAGGGGCTATCGATCTCATAAGCAAAATTTGCGATCCTGATGGAATCAGGATTTCCAGAAAATAGCCCTGATAGGTAGGCTCCGCGCTGACGGAGCCCGCCTATTGGCATAATCGCGTGACCCGATGGGTGTTGCGATCTTGGCTTGGCGTCAAACTTTGAGGTAGAGATACATGCAGTCAGCGATTTCTGCGCTCATAGAAATTGGGCCGCTTCCTGGTTCCGATGACGCTAGCCCAGATGCCCTCCAAAAATTTCATGGTCTCTTGACGGAAATCCATCAGCCGATCACTGATGAAGAAGCCTTGCAGTTGGCAAGGTTGTTGGGTCCGGACGACTGCTTTGGAGTTGCCTGGACGCTTGTTCACGTCATCGAGAGTGCGCCGGGGTGGCCGTTGAAAGAAGCAATTTATGGCCTGAACGAAGACTGGCGAAATATCTTTAAGGACCGTTGTGGAAAATAAAATAATTTGATTCTTTATGATGAAAGAGGGTCGGCTTCCTTGGGGTGGGCGTTTTTGCTATTGGGTTGATATCAGGATAGTAGGCGCCTTCTTTTGGGGGCTGCCCTCATGTGGGGCGTGTCGCATTGATGCTTTGGTCGGGCTCGGGCGATTGAGTATTTCTATATATTTTCTTGGCCTGTTGCAAATTGGTAGTATAAGAAAGCATTTTGCTAATCGAGAGGGATGGGGAAGTGAGCCAGCTAAAGTCTGCTGCAGATATTCGCCGTAGGATCATGGAATCGCCCGGCACCACCGTTATAAATCGTGCCCACATGCGCACGTTTTCCTTCAACGTATTTCAAATCAACGCGATTGAACTCATCGAGGCCACTCACAGAGTGAAGGACCCAAGTCAAGGGGTGGCACTCATGATGACGAGAAATAGGGATGCGGGAACTCAAGCGCATCGCGAAATAAATAGGCATATACACAATTTCGTGGCATCCGCTTTAACACTCGTTGAGCACACGCGCATTCATATGCGTGAGAACTACGAAGGCACCGAATTCATGGCGGCCTATGATGCGCAAGTGGCCGCCACATTTGCGCAGTCTCCTGTTGCTCAATTCGTGCAAGGTCTCCGCAATTACATGCTTCATCGAGGTCTGCCTAATTCCCATATGTTCATGAAATTCACCGCTGCGCCTGAAGCCACTGATGGGTCAGGTACAGCGGAAACCGGCATCAGCATCAGCACGGCCTCTCTTCTGGAGTGGAAGGGCTGGAAGTCTGCGGCGCGAACATACTTAGAGAAGGCAGGGGCAGATCTTGATGTTCAAGAGTTCGCGCAAGAATATTTGGTTCTGGCTAGTCAGTTCCAAGGGTGGTTAGAGGCTTCGCTTTCGGATCATCATCAACGTGAGCTGAAGGAGCTAGATGAGCTTCATTCGGCTCTTGAAGAAGCTGATTCAGAAGCTGGACTAGCCAACGCCTCGGTGGCCACGCCTTTGGTTCCGGACCTGGAGACTGCTTCTGATCTTAAGTTAGATGGAATCAATGATCTTGATGGGATTGCCTTGGAGCTTTTTGGGAAAATTCGCGAGCTTTATTTTCGGAATTCAACCCGTAGCTTTCGGAGCGAAAGGGAGGCGATCACTATCACCGATCAAGATCTGAGCGGGCCCGTTGTCTACTCTGGTCAGCAGGAGGATGGAACCGCTGCCTTTGCTTTTATCCAGCAAAAGGGCAAGTTCTACGGCCTCACGGAGAACGATAATGATTTGTTTGAGGCTCTATTCTCTAGTGTCAAGAAGTCAGCTTGGGCTCGTGAAAGTATCAGCGACTTATTCACAAAAGAAGTTTTTGTGGACTGGGCCCGGACTCGCTTCCAGTCTGGTGCTTCGACGCCGTTTTCAGTTGAGCTTATGAAGATCGTTCGCGAGAAGGTCACGTCGGTTGAGGTCTGGGCGCCGATCGCCTATATGGAGGTCGAAGAGGCATTCACCTTTGGGCCTGTGCGTATAGAGCCGATCACTGCTGCCTTTATGAAGGGCCTTGCCACGAAGGTGCATTCGGAAGATGCGGAACAGCAGGATAGAGTCAAGCAACTGCTCGACGACATGAAGCGAAAATTTCAAGGGTATGCTGCAGTGCTCGTCAGAGTGACCGCCGAACCAAGGATGGCGAAGGAAGCGGCCTTGCAGCTCGCGCAAGATGCTGTTGGATTGTTACGTTTCTTCTCCCCTCCAGCAGCAGTATCGTATTTGTTCAGTCCGCTTTCGCTGAACGGCGCAGAGCACATTCCAATCGCTAGATTGATAGTTATTCTTCAGGACGGGTTGATCTACAGCGAGAATGTGCTGCCTAAAAATATCGGTCATTGGAGTCTCTCCAAGAGACAAATCTCTGAATTGCAGACAGAATTATTTGAAGAGGCTGCATCCCTTGTAATTTCTAATGGGTTGAGCGAATTTGCGCTGGCTGTGCGCGCAAGCCTTCTCGCATACAGCAAGTCAATGACTTTCGTCGACCCACTGGATCGGCTGAGGGGCTGTGTATCGGCGGTGGAAGGCGTTTTACTAAAGCATGAATTGGAGCCGCGCGTGCACAGTATCGCCAATCGAATTGCACTACTTGTTGGGGGCGATAAAGAAGGTGAACTGCTGAGGCAGATGGTACGAAAAATTTACTGGTTGCAAGAGCAACCTAGTCGCCACCGTCTACGTCATGAGGAAGAAGAACTTATCTTCGATTTCACGGCTTGCGCGCATCGCGTGCTTTGTTTATCTCTAGCTAACACCGCCAATTTCACATTTAAATCGCACTTCCTAGGTGAAGTCGACAGCTTTAGCTAAAGCTCGGTCGTGCGCTGCTTTAATCTTCGTGTGGGCGATTGCCCGCTCGGCGATGGCACTTTCCAGCATATCCGTTTGAGAAATTGCTTAACACTTCTGTCGTGTAGGAGGAATGGGGGAGGCTTCGATAATACAAATTTCCCGCGCAGAGACTTGAGATTTCTGATGGCGCGTTCACTTTCGAATCGTGAGACCCAGCAGAATGACGCAAACCAGCGGATTAGCCTGTGCTGCTTCATTGCTAAGTGCAGCTGCCCATGGTCGATGGCTACCTGAACCCGCGGGAACGATACCGAATGCATGCCCTAAACGACGCTGGCCTGTCGCTGCGGCCCATCGGCTGTCGGCATGATCGCGCATCCAACACGATCAGCGGGTAGCTGCGAAGAAGCAGCGCTCGCCCGTCCCACTAACCGGAGTAGGCGGTATGCCTTGAGGCGGGTGAGGCGCTCCAATGCCAGTTTACGACCGTGCATCAATGTTCGTCGCATCGGCCGCATCGAGGCGTATCTCAAGGGTGACTTGAGCCTGTAGCAGATCGCCGGTACGACCGGACTGGCCAGCCATGAGTGGATCTACCGGCACTTCTATGCCGACCAGCGTCGTGGCGGCAGCCAGTTCCGCTGAGTCCAGCGCCGACGGTGTCAGCGACTTCGGCGCAGTTGTGGCGATAGTTGCGGCCAGCTTCGCAACAGGCGCAGATTGCGCGAATGCCAGGCCGTGGTCGAACGACGTAGCCGTATCAGCGACTGGCTGGTCGACACGATTTACGGTTGCGGCACGGCCGTGGTGGTGACCATGACCGTGCATCTTAACTGGCTGCGCCCGCTTGCCCGTTTGCCCGATCGCTAGGCCGAGAACGTCGCAGGTACGGTCATCGGGCGGCTGGGCGGGCTGTTAGCTGCGGTGCATGGTCGACCACGGCAAGGAGTTCGCCGGGCGCCGGGTCATTGAGTCGGCGTTGAGGGCCGACTTCTACTTCGCCGACGCCTGTACTTCCTGGCCGCGCGGCAGCAACAAGAACACCAATGGCCTGAGCCGGAGTTGCTGGTAACCGCAGCTGGTTAGCTACGGTAGTGCAACGCACTTTTTTTGTTATAATATAAATCGTTGAATTAATTGATAAAAATAGAAATATAAGTCCAGTCCATCATCGGCGCCACCGAGAGGCGGAGGGCATCGCGATCAATATGATTTCTCAAGACTTTCCTTTTTGCCTCAATGGGTTCTTGATGAATCATTTCGTTCACTCTAATGGCTGCGGCATCAATGTCGGGTCCACAAACGCTCTGGCTCTGGACAGGTTGAGCCCATCGATGAATTCTCGCGTGGCGAGACGCAGAGATGCGCTAATACAGTTGATAGCTAACCAGCGACTTGCGATGAAGCGTCAAATATTAGCATCGCGAACTCGGCAGGGACGCGGCTCAAAAGTGATCGTCAGAGTTCTCCAAGGGGTGCTTCGATGTTGATATGCACGTTCATTCGTGAGTTTGCGCTGTCCAGCATCCTCGTGGTCACCGCGGCCTCCGCCTTTCCAGCCTTTGCACAATGCTGTCCCGGTGATGGAAATGGGGCGCCGAGGTCGCTTTCTGGTTTGGGGCAGACGCATCCGGTCGCTGTAGATCGATCATTCGATCCGAATTGGCGTGTCTACCAATTCCAGAGGGCGGGTATCAATTACATCCAAGTGAACGATCGGAACGGTATCGTTCGTGCAGCGGTAGGCAGCATCGATCAATTGATCTGGGTAATGCCGATAGGCGTTGATGCTGATCGCGTACTGGTAGCGCGTGATGAAGAGCAGTTCGGCTACGGAACTCTGCTCTATCGTGATGATGCTGTAGCGGTGCTGCGATCACCGGATGCGTCCGGTAGCCGGTGGGTATTCCGCGTGCCGGATCCGAAAACGGGTCGGATGTCGCCGGTTCCAACAGTCAGGTAGCTCTTTCGTTACCAGTTCCAGCGCCGCGAGTGCGCTGGAACGGAATGTGTGCAAAGAGACTCTGCCACCATGGAGAGACCATGGTGCCTGATGTGAGGTCACTGCCGCGTCGGTGCCGGCGTCGCCAGGCCTTTCGCGAAGGCGTCGTCGATCAGTCGGCGGGTGCGGGCTTCGGCGTCCGCGGCGCTGCGCTCGATGCGGGCGCCGAGGGCTTCCATGTCCTTGCCGATCGCTTCCATCGGCTTGCCGGCGGTTTCCATCTCGCGGCCGATCGCTTCCATCGGCGCGGTGCGGGCTTCGATCCGTTCGCCGGCGGCCTCCATGATCGCGCCCTGGCGCTCCATTTCGCGGCCGAGGCCTTCCTGCTCGGCCGACAATGCTTCCATCTGCGCCTGCAGGCGATCGCGTTCGGCTTCGTCGGCGCCGGCCATGCGCGCGCCCAGCGCGCCCTGTTTCTCGCCCAGCGCCTGCATGCGTTCGCCGAGCCGCTCCATCTCGACCCGGGCGGCTTCCATTTCCGGCGGCTGGACGACCTCCACCTGCAACGCCTGCATGCGTGCGCCCAGCGCCTGCATCTTTTCCTGGTGCGGCTGCATGCGCGCGCTCAGCGTTTCCATCTGCGCGCTGAGTTCGCGCGTTTTCGCCCAGGCGGCGTCGGCTTGCGCGAGCGTGGCGGCGTCGCGCACCACGTAGGCCTTGCCGTCGCGACGGAACCACAGGAAATCGCCGTCGATGCCGCGTCGTGCCGCTTCGATGTCGCCGGTATCGCGATCGTCGTGGCTGCCCGACATCGTCATGCCATCCTCGCCCTTGCGGACCAGCGCGTAGGCGGTCTGGTCGTGGCGGTCGTCGGCGCGGGCGACGGTGCGCGTTCCGGCGATGTATGACGTGTCCGGTGACGCGACCACCGAGGCGTTCGCCGGCGCAGTGCCGTGCGGTGCAGGTGCGGCGGCCGGCTTCGGCGCCAGATGGGCGTGGGCGTAGAACGCGCCCGCGGCCACGGCGAGGCCGAGCAGCGGCGGGAGCACGGCGCCGCCGAGGGCGCGGCGCGAGGGGCGGACGAGACGTTGGATGCGGGACATGAGATGACCTCCGTGCGCGGCTTGCGCGAATGCGGGGAGCGGGAAGGGCGATCGCGGCGCGGCGGCGAGGCGATCGAGGGTGGCGAGGGCGATGGCGAGGCGGCGGCGGTCGCCCAGCGCGGTGGCGGCGAGATCGTCGGCGACGAGTTCGCGTTCGATGCGGATGCGGTGCGACAGCCACCACACCACGGGGTGGTAGAACAGCAGCGTCTCGACCAGCCGCTGCAGCAGGTTGACGAGGTAGTCGTGGCGGCGGACGTGGGCGAGTTCGTGCGCGAGCAGGGCTTCCAGCAGGTCTGCGGGCATGTGCATCGCGACGGCCGCCGGCAGCAGGATCACCGGACGCCACCAGCCCGCGGTCGCGGGGCCGTCGCCGTCGGTGGTCAGCCGCAGCGCGACCGCGCGCCGCACGCCGAGGCGGCGGGCGAGGTCGTCGACCCGCGCCTGCCACGGGCCGGCCTCGTTGCGCGCGTCGCGGCAGAGGCGATGCAGCCACAGCGCGCCGCCCAGCATCCGCAGCGACAGCAGACCGGCCCCCGAGGCCCACAGCGCGACCAGCCAGGCCATCGAGGCTTCCGGCGGCGTCGGCAGGGCGAAGGCAACGCCGGCGTGCAGTGTCTGCGTGGCGATGGCGAGATCCGGGATCGCCATCGATGCTGCGCCGGCCGGCATCGGCGCATCGCCGGCCGCGCCGACCGCGAGCACGAACCGTGCGATCGGCAGCAGCGCGCACGCCAGCAGTGCGAGACAGGCCGCGGCGTAGCGCCACTGCGGCCGGGCATTGCGCAGCAGCGTCAGCGCCAGCCAGGCCAGCAGGCCGATGAGTGCGCCCTGCCAGATGAAATCGATCAGGACGCTGGCGAGAACCGGGACGAAGGCGGCGTCAGACATCGCGGGTGTCCTCCAGGAAGCGCTGGATCTCGTCGCGTTCGGCGTCGCTGACGCTGCCGCTGCGCAATGCCGCCATCACCAGTTCCTTGCCGGAGCCCGAGAACGCCTTGTGGATCAGGTCGTCCAGCAGCCGCGTCTGCAGCGAGTCCTGCGGCTGCGCGGCGGCGTAGACGTGCGAGCGCTGGCTTTCGTCGCGGGTCAGCAGGCCCTTGCCATGCATGATCTGCATCAGCCGCAGCACGGCGGCGTAGGCGAGGTCCGGTCGCTCCTGCTGCCGGGCTTCATGCACCTGCTTGACGGTGGATGGGCCGAGCTGCCACAGCGTGCGCAGGAGTTCGAGTTCGGCCGGCGTGGGGCGGGGCGTGCGGGACATGGGGGCGTCCTGTGCGGGGTCGGATCTAGACTATGTTGTCTAGACTGACTTGTCTAGAACGTTTTGTCTAGGCCCATTCGTCTCGGGTAGGACCGGATGGAGCCATGCCTCCCGGCCGGCGGGATTTCGATGGTTTTCGTTATGCTGGCGGCCCCCTGCGCAGCGCGTGCGGGCACGGACCGGATCGCAGGCATTCGAGGGAGAAAGGATGTTCAACGCCGACTATCGCGAGATCAGGCAGTGGCTGGTCGAGCAGATCCGCGCGGGCCAGCCCGCCGAGGCGCTGCTGCGCTCGATGCGGGACCGCGGCTGGAACCGCGACGTGGCCATGGGCCTGATCGCCCAGGCGATGTCGATCCGCGCGGGGGGCGATGGCGCCGCGACGGCGGCCGCTGCGCCCGCCGTCGCGACGCCGGCCGCGCTGCCGCGCCGGGCCGAGATGCCGAGGCCGATCGTGTCCGAGGGCGCGATGCACGTGGACCTCGGCGACCGCAAGGTGACGGTCATGGCCGCCATGGACGCGCCGGAAGTGATGCAGTTCGACGGCTTCCTCAGCGATGCCGAATGCGATGCGGTGATCGACCTCGCGCAACCGCGCATGCAGCGTTCGCTGACCGTCGACATCGAGACCGGCGAAAGCCGCAAGGATCTGGTGCGGACCAGTCGCGGCATGTTCTTCACCCGCGGCGAGACGGCGCTGGTGCGCACGATCGAGGCCCGCGTCGCGCGCCTGCTGGCGTGGCCGGTGGAGCGCGGCGAACACCTGCAGGTGCTGCATTATCGC
The DNA here is from genome assembly GCF_056313665.1 of Lysobacter sp. DMC104. NCBI lineage: Bacteria > Pseudomonadati > Pseudomonadota > Gammaproteobacteria > Lysobacterales > Lysobacteraceae > Lysobacter > Lysobacter sp. DMC104. The sequence goes on from NZ_JBQUZW010000013.1 coordinate 16,127, forward strand.
CCCGGCGACCGCTACGAACCGCACTACGACTATTTCGATCCGAACGGTCCCGGTGCCGGAGCGGTGCTGGCCCGCGGCGGCCAGCGCATCGCGACGTTCCTGATGTACCTGCGCGAACCCGAACGCGGCGGCGAAACCACGTTCCCCGATCTCGGCATGCGCTTCATGCCCAAGCGCGGCAGCGCGCTGTTCTTTTCCTACGAGCAGCCCGACCCGCGCACCCGCACGCTGCACGGCGGCGCGCCGGTGATCGCCGGCGAGAAATGGGTGGCGACGAAGTGGCTGCGCGAGGGCCACTTCGAGTAAGCCGACGCACCCCGCCGTGATGCGGGGCGCATCGAAGCTGTCAGCGTTGCCTCAGCGCTTCAGCGCGCGGAGCGCGTCGGCCATCGCGGTGTTCGCCGGCGGCGCCGACTGGCCCGGGCGCGGCTTCGCACCCTGACCGCCGCGGGCGTCGCGGCCCTGCGGACGGTTGTTGCGATCGTCGGGCCGGCCCGCACCGCGTGCGTCATCGCGCTTGCCGCCGCGCGCTTCGCCCGGCACGTCGTCGAGGCGACGGGTGAGGGCGATGCGCTTGCGCGGCACGTCGACCTCCATCACTTTCACCTTCACCACGTCGCCGACCTTCACCACGTCGCGCGGGTCCTTCACGAATTTCTCGGCGAGCGCGGAGATGTGCACGAGACCGTCCTGGTGCACGCCGATGTCGACGAACGCGCCGAACGCGGCCACGTTCGTCACCACGCCTTCCAGCACCATGCCCGGCTGCAGGTCGGCGATCTTCTCGATGCCTTCGGCGAAGCGTGCGGCCTTGAATTCGGGACGTGGGTCGCGGCCGGGCTTTTCCAGTTCCTTCACGATGTCGCGCACGGTCGGCAGGCCGAAGCGCTCGTCGGTGAACTGTTCCAGCTTCAGGCCGCGCAGCGTCGCGCCATCGCCGATCAACTGCGCCACCGGGCGGCCGCAGTTCTTCACGATGCGTTCGACGACGGGGTAGGCTTCGGGATGCACCGCCGAGGCGTCCAGCGGTTCGTCGCCGCCGGCGATGCGCAGGAAGCCGGCGCACTGCTCGAACGTCTTCTCGCCGAGGCGCGGCACCTTCAGCAGTTCGCGCCGTGATTTGAATGCACCGTTCGCGTCGCGCCACACCACGATGTTCTCCGCGACCGACGCCGACAGCCCGGACACGCGCGACAGCAGCGCAGCGGAGGCGGTGTTCACGAACACGCCGACTGCGTTCACGCAGTCCTCGACCTTCGCGTCCAGCGCGCGGGCGAGCGCGTAGGGATTCACGTCGTGCTGGTACTGGCCCACGCCGATCGCCTTGGGTTCGATCTTCACCAGTTCCGCCAGCGGGTCCTGCAGGCGTCGCGCGATCGACACCGCGCCGCGCAGGCTCACGTCGAGATTGGGGAATTCGCGCGCCGCGAGTTCCGACGCCGAATACACCGACGCGCCGGCCTCGCTGACCACGACCTTCGTGAGTTTCAGTTCCGGATGCTTCGCCATCAGCTCGCCGGCCAGCTTGTCGGTCTCGCGCGAGGCGGTGCCGTTGCCGATGGCGACGAGTTCGACGCGGTGCGTGGCGCAGAGCTTCTTCAGCGTCGCGATCGAGGCGTCCCACTGCCGCTTCGGTTCGTGCGGATAGATCGTGTCGGTCGCGACCAGCTTGCCGGTGGCGTCGACGATCGCGACCTTCACGCCGGTGCGCAGGCCCGGGTCGAGGCCCAGCGTCGCGCGCGGGCCGGCGGGTGCGGCCAGCAGCAGGTCCTTGAGGTTGTCGCCGAACACGGCGATCGCTTCGTTCTCCGCCTTCTCGCGCGCGGCGGCGACGAGATCGAGTGAGAGGTTCGTGAGCAGGCGCGCGCGCCACGCGAGGCGGCAGGTGTCGGCCAGCCACTTGTCGGCGGCGCGGCCCTGCGCGGCGATGCCGAACGTCAGCGCGACGCGGCCTTCGGCGTAGGCGTGGCCCTGCTCGACGTCCTGGGTCGGTTCGAGGTCGAGCGACAGCATTTCCTCGCGGCGGCCGCGCAGCAGCGCGAGCATGCGGTGCGAGGGAATGCCGGCCAGCGATTCGCTGTGGTCGAAGTAGTCGCGGAACTTCTCGCCTGCGGCTTCCTTGCCCGGCAGCACCTTCGCGCGCAGCACGCCCTTCTGCTGCAGCCACGTGCGCAGTTCGCCGACCAGCGCGGCGTGTTCGCCGATGCGTTCGATCAGGATCGCACGCGCGCCGTCGAGCGCGGCGGCCGCGTCGGCGACGCCCTTGTCCGCATCGACGAACGCCGCGGCACGCACATCCGGCGCGACCGTCGGGTCGGCGAGGATGGCGTCCGCCAGCGGCTCCAGCCCGGCTTCGCGCGCGATCTGCGCCTTGGTGCGCCGCTTCGGCTTGTACGGCAGATAGAGGTCTTCGAGCCGCGCCTTGCTGTCGGCGGCGAGCACGTCGTCCAGCAGTGGCTTCGTCAGCTTGCCCTGCTCGGCGATGGAGGCGAGGATCGCGTCGCGACGGTCCTCCAGTTCGCGCAGGTAGACCAGCCGCGATTCGAGATCGCGCAACTGCGTGTCGTCGAGGCCGCCGGTGACTTCCTTGCGGTAGCGCGCGATGAACGGCACAGTCGCGCCTTCGTCGAGCAGGCCGACGGCGGCGCGCACCTGCGCCGGCTGCGCGGCGATCTCGGCGGCAATGGTGTCGGCGATGACGGTGGCGATGGCCGCGGCGGAGCGGACGGGCGCGGGCAGGCTTTCGGGTGCGGCAGTGGTGCTGGACATCGGGATCTGCGTGACGTGCGAGAGGCCCGGATTGTCGCCGCCGTCCACGCGACCGAACAGACTGGCGCCGGTCCCGGCGATGTGTCAGGCATCGCGCACGGGAGCGTGACGCCGGTCGCGACCATGCGCGTCGTGCGCAACAGCCCGCTTGTCGCTGTCGCGCCAGGGGTGTTATACGAAGCTTCAGGATTCGTTCCGTCTCGCAAGATGCCGCACGGCACGCGAGGACGCGGCAGGGATGCCCGGACGGGGCGATGGCGTCACGGAGTTCCGATCTCATGGAGGAGACGACAATGCAGCATCCGGTCCGTAGCCGGCGCACGAAGCGCCCGTCGTTCATATCCGGTCGCGCGGGTCTCTCGCTGGCGGCTGCAGTGCTTTCATTCGTCCTGTGCGCCACGGCCGCCGCCGCCGCCGCCGCGCCGGCGGCATCGCATGCCGCGGACACGGCCCGGACGACGCTGGCATCGGCCGATGCCACGCTGCAGCGCTGCGTGGCCGTGCTGGACGCGTTGCCGAAGACGCCGGAGGTCGAAGCGGTGCTCGGCGATCTGCACCGGCAACTGCGCGGGCAGCGCGGTGCGGCGTTCGATGCCGAAGCCGCCCTCGCGCGGGTGACGCAGGCGGCCGGCGCGCCGGTGCCGATCACCGCCGGGCAACTGGCGTTGTGCGCAGGTGCGTACCGCACGCAGGCGGAACTCGGCGAAGCCCCGGACGTCGCTGCGCGCGCCGGCGGCACGGGCAGCGGCTATCCGAACTGCGCCGGTGCCTGCCCCCAGCCGTCGTCCCCCGGCGGCATCTGCTGCGGCTCTTCGCTCTGTTCGCAGACCTGCGGCGCACGCGGCAACTGCGCGGCGATCTGCGAAAGCAGCTGCTTCCCGTCCGACGCCACGGTGCGGCTGGCGGACGGCAGCGTCCGCACGATGGAGAACCTGCGGCTCGGCGACCGTGTCCAGGTCGTGCGCGACGACGGCAGCATCGGCTACGAGGACGTCTACCTGATGACGCACGACGATCCGTCGATCGCCGCGGACTATCTCGACGTGGCGTTGTCCGGCGGCGCGCGGCTGAAGCTGTCGCCCCGGCATTTCGTGCCGATCGCGCCGGGTGGCGACGTGCACTGGCGTGGTCGCGTCATCGTGGGGGCGGACGAACTGAAGGCCGGCGACACGATCTGGCATCGCGCCGGCGACGGCACGATGGCGACGGCGACCGTGGTGTCGGTGCGTCGCTTCCGCACCCTGGGGGCGTTCAATCCCATGACCCGCTCCGGGACGATCGTGGTCGACGGCGTGGTCGCGTCGGCGCACAGCGACTGGTTCCTGGATGGCCTGGTCTCGGCCGATGCGCAGGCCGCCATCTACCAGCGGATGCTGGCGCCGGCGCGATGGCTCTATGCCGTGATCGGCCCTGCGCAGATGCAGCGGGTCACCCAGCAGTGGGGCGTGACCCGGTTCATGCGGACGCACCCGCTCATCGGCATCCCGCTGCTGCTGGTCGCGTTCGGCCTGCTTGCGGGCATCGCGTTCCGGCTGCTGCGTCTCTCGTGGCGGACGCTGGCGATGCGCATCGACACGCTGCACGAGGCACCGATCGATCTGCCGGCGCATTTCCGCACCGGATCGTGATCCGCCGGCGCGGGCCGCGGTTGCGGTCCGGGCTTGGCGAAAGGCATCCCCGCGTCAGTCGCCGAGCGTCAGCAGCGAGGCGTTGCCGCCGGCGGCCGTCGTGTTGACGGTGACGGTCTTCTCGGTGGCGAAGCGCGGCAGGTAGTGCGGGCCGCCGGCTTTGGGGCCGGTGCCGGAGAGGTTCTGGCCGCCGAACGGCTGCACGCCGACGACCGCGCCGATCTGGTTGCGGTTGACGTAGATGTTGCCGACCTTCGCGCGCTGCACGATGCGGTCGATGGTCTCGTCGATGCGCGAGTGGATGCCGAGCGTCAGGCCGAAGCCGGTGGCGTTGATGGTGTCGACGACCGCATCGAGCTGGTCGGCCTTCCAGCGGATCACGTGCAGCGCCGGGCCGAAATTCTCGCGCGTCAGCTGCGACAGCGATGTGAGTTCCCACGCGCGCGGCGCGAAGAACGTACCGTGCGCGGTGCTGTCGTCGGTGGCGGCGACCGCGATCTGCTTCGCGGCGGTCGCCATCTTCGCGGCGTGCGCTTCCAGCAGCGCCAGCGCATCGGCGTCGATCACCGGGCCGACGTCGGTCGACAGCAGGCCGGGGTCGCCGACCTTCAGCTCGGCCATCGCGCCGGCGAGCATGTCGACGACCTTGTCGGCGATGTCTTCCTGCACGAACAGCACGCGCGCGGCCGAGCAGCGCTGGCCGGCGGAGGTGAAGGCGGACGAGATCGCATCCTTCACCAACTGCTCCGGCAGCGACGAGGAGTCGGCGATCAGCGCGTTCTGGCCGCCGGTCTCGGCGATCAGCACGCCGATCGCGCCGTCGTGCGCGGCCATCGCGCGATTGATCGCGCGGGCGGTGTCGTTGGAGCCGGTGAACGCCACGCCGGCGACGCGCGGGTCGCGGGTCAGCGCGGCACCGACGGTGGCGCCGTCGCCGGGCAGGAACTGCAGCACGGCTTCCGGGATGCCGGCCTCGTGCAGCAGCTTCACCGCGGCGAAGCCGATCAGGTTGGTCTGTTCGGCGGGCTTGGCGATCACGCTGTTGCCGGCGGCCAGCGCCGCGGCGACCTGGCCCATGAAGATCGCCAGCGGGAAGTTCCACGGCGAGATGCACACGAACACGCCGCGGCCGGCGAGCTGCAGCGTGTTGGATTCGCCGGTCGGGCCGGGCAGGGCCTCGGGCGCGAAATGCTTGCGCGCCTGGCCGGCGTAGTAGCGCAGGAAGTCGACCGCCTCGCGCACTTCGGCGATGCCGTCGGACAGGGTCTTGCCGGCTTCCTTGGTGCACATCGCCATGTACGTCGCGATGCGCGATTCGAGCAGCGTGGCCGCGTGTTCGAGGATCGCGGCGCGGCTGGCGGCCGGCGTGGCGTCCCATGCGGGCTGCGCGGCGACGGCATTCTTCAGCGCCTGCTCGACGGTGGCGGCATCGGCCGGCAGCCAATGGCCGACGGTCTCGCGGCGGTCGGCCGGATTGGTGACGGCGACCTTCTCGCCGGTGGGCTGCGCGCCCGGCACCAGCGGCGCGGCGGTCCAGGTGCCGGCGCCGGCGTCGTTGATGCGCTCGGCCAGCGCGTGGAGCGCGGCGTCGTTGGCGAGGTTGATGCCCATGGAATTGTCCCTCTCGTGGCCCTGGCTGCGGTACAGGTCCACCGGCAGCGCGATGCGCGGATGCGGAATGCTCTCGAACGCCGACACGGTCTCGACCGGATCGCGGACGAGGTCCTCGATGGCGACGGCCTCGTCGGTGATGCGGTTGACGAAGCTGGAATTGGCGCCGTTCTCCAGCAGGCGGCGCACGAGGTACGGCAGCAGGTCCTCGTGCGAGCCCACCGGCGCGTACACGCGGCACGGCACGTTCAGGCGATCGGCCGGCACGACTTCGGCGTACAGGTCGTCGCCCATGCCGTGCAGCTTCTGGAATTCGTACTTCGACGCCGCGTTGCCGGCGGCGGCGTCCGCGCCCAGCAGTACCGACGCCATGCGGTGGATCGCGGCGATGGTCTGTGCGTTGTGGGTCGCGAACATCGGGTAGACCGCGTCGGTCGCGCCCAGCAGGCGGCAGGCGCAGGCCTGGTACGACACGTCGGTGTTGGGCTTGCGCGTGAACACCGGATAGCCCGGCTGGCCGTCGACCTGCGCGCGCTTGACCTCGCTGTCCCAGTACGCGCCCTTGACCAGTCGCACCGGGATGCGGCGGCCCAGCGCGCGCGCCTGCGCGGCGATGTGGTCGATCACGAACGGCGCACGCTTCTGGTAGGCCTGCACCACGATGCCGAAGCCGTGCCAGCCCGCGAGCGAGGGATCGGCGAGCACGCCGAAGATCAGGTCCAGCGACAGTTCGAGGCGGTCGGTTTCCTCGGCGTCGATGGTCAGGCCGATGCCGTAGCCCTTCGCCAGCTGCGACAGTTCCAGCAGGCGCGGGCCGAGTTCGGCGAACACCCGCGCGCGCTTGGCGTGCTCGTAGCGCGGGTGCAGGGCGGAGAGCTTCACCGAGATGCTCGGCGCGACGAAGACATCGCCGCCGGCGAAATTCCCGCTGCGGCCGATGGCGTGGATGGCCTGGCGGTAGGCTTCGAGGTAGCGCAGGGCGTCGCGGGTGGTCAGCGCGCCTTCGCCCAGCATGTCGAACGAATAGCGGTAGGCGGCGTTGGCGCCTTTGCGGCTACGCGCGAGTGCCTCGCCGATCGTGCGGCCCATCACGAATTGATGGCCCATGATCCGCATCGCCTGGCGCACCGCCAGCCGGATCACCGGCTCGCCGACGCGGCCGATCAGGCGCTTGAACGCGTTGTGGACGTCGCGCTTGGTGTCGTCGGCGAGGTCGACGAGCGTGCCGGTCAGCATCAGGCCCCAGGTCGAGGCGTTGACCAGCACCGATTCGGATTGGCCCAGGTGGCGCTTCCAGTCGGCATCGCCGAGCTTGTCGCGGATCAGCCGGTCGGCGGTGTCCTGATCCGGGATGCGCAGCAGGGCCTCGGCCACGCACATCAGCAGCACGCCTTCCTCGCTGCCGAGGTCGTACTGGCGCATGAAGGCCTCGATCGCACCCTGGTCCTGCGCGCGGGCGCGGACCCGGCGGACCAGGTCGGTCGCGGTGGCCTGGATCGCGGCGCGATCGGCCGCACCCCAGTCGGGATGGGGCTGGCGGGCGACGGCCAGCAGCTCTCGGACGTGTTGGGTTTCATCGCGGACCCAGGCCGAGGTGATCGCGGCGCGGAGCGGGCCCGGGGCGGCCGGCAGTTCGGGGGTGAGCAGGGCGTTCACGGCGGTCCGGGGGACGGCGAGGCGCGGATACTAGCAGTGCCGCCGGGCCCTTTCACACCCCTACGCAGGCGCATGGGCGCCGCGGCTCGGCTTGCCCCTCGCCGCAGCGAACGGATACCATTCTCAAGTTTCGCGGACGTCGAACCGCGGCCGGCCGGGCCTGAGCCCGCCTTCGCCGCAGGGGCTCGGCGTACTCCTATATATTTCGAGAAGATCGGTTTCCGCAGGGGATCGATCCGAACCGGCTCTCCGGAGTCGAGACAGCTTGGGGTTCTGGACCATGGTGCAAACGCGTGCGGGTGGGACGAAGGGGAGCCGGGGGCTGCTGGCGGGTGCGTGCGCATCCCTGGCCGCGGTGCTGGCGCCGGTGACGGCGATGGCGCAGTCCACCGAGCCGAAGCCCTGGCAGCTCAACATGGGCAAGGGCGCCACCGCGCTGTCCGAGAACGCTTACAGCGCGCACATGCTGGCGCTGTGGATCTGTTTCGGCATCGGCGTGGTGGTGTTCGCCGCGATGATCGTCGCGATGGTCAAGTTCCGGAAGTCGAAGGGCGCCGTGCCCGACGTGAACTTCACCCACAGCACCCGCCTGGAAATCGTCTGGACCGTGGTGCCGGTGCTGCTGCTGGTGATCATGGCCGTGCCGGCGACGAAGAAGATCTTCGCCATGTACGACCTGCGCGAATCGCAGATGACGGTGAAGATCACCGGTTACCAGTGGCTCTGGAAGTACGAGTACCCGGGCGACAAGCCGTCCGACACCGTTGCCTTCACCAGCCGTCTGGACCGCAAGAGCGACGAGATCCGCCAGAGCGGCGTCGACGCCCGCAACGCGAACCATCCGGAATACCTGCGCGACGTCGACAATCCGCTGGTCGTGCCGGTCGGCACCAAGATCCACTTCCTGATCACCGCCGACGACGTCATCCACGCGTGGTGGGTCCCGGCGCTGGGCTGGAAGCAGGACGCCATCCCGGGCATCGTCAACGAGGCGTGGACGCAGGTCGACCAGCCGGGCCTCTACCGCGGCGTCTGCGCCGAGCTGTGCGGCAAGGACCACGGCTTCATGCCGATCGTGGTGAAGGCCGTGCCGAAGGCCGAGTTCGACACCTGGCTGGCCGCCGAGCGCGCGAAGAACGCGCCGGCCCCGGCGCCCGAAGCCGCCCCGGCCGCGCCCGCCGACGGTGCCGCCCCGGCCGACGAAGCCACGCCCGCCGCCGATGCCGCCGCCCCGGCCACCGCCGACGCCGGCCAGAAGAATGCCGCAGCCGCCGCTCCGTCGGCCGGCTGATCGCAGCTCCCTTTCCGAGGTACACGTCCCATGGCAAGCACCCACGCCGATCTCGACCACGGCCACGACGCCCACGACCACAAGCAGGGGTTCGTCGAACGCTGGTTCTTCTCGACCAACCACAAGGACATCGGCACGCTGTACCTCGTGTTCAGCTTCGTGATGTTCATCATCGGCGCCTTCATGTCGGTGGTGATCCGCGCCGAGCTGGCGCAGCCGGGCCTGCAGTGGGTGAAGCCCGAGACCTTCAACCAGATGACCACCATCCACGCGCTGGTCATGATCTTCGGCGGCGTGATGCCGGCGTTCGTGGGCCTGGCGAACTGGATGGTGCCGCTGCAGATCGGCGCGCCCGACATGGCGCTGCCGCGCATGAACAACTGGTCCTTCTGGATCATGCCGTTCGCTTTCGCGCTGCTGCTCATCACCTTCTTCATGCCGGGCGGTGCGCCCAGCGGCGGCTGGACCCTGTACCCGCCGCTGTCGTTGCAGAGCAACAGCCTGTCGTTCGCGATCTTCGCCATCCACATGATGGGCATCAGCTCGATCATGGGTGCGATCAACATCATCGCGACCATCCTCAACATGCGCGCCCCGGGCGTCGACCTGCTGAAGATGCCGATCTTCTGCTGGACCTGGCTGATCACCGCCTTCCTGCTGATCGCGGTCATGCCCGTGCTGGCCGGCGCGGTGACGATGCTGCTCACCGACAAGTTCTTCCTGACCAGCTTCTTCAGCGCGAAGGGCGGCGGCGACCCGGTGATGTTCCAGCACATCTTCTGGTTCTTCGGGCACCCCGAGGTCTACATCATGATCCTGCCGGCGTTCGGCGTCGTGTCGGAGATCATCCCGACCTTCAGCCGCAAGCCGCTGTTCGGCTACCAGGCGATGGTGTACGCCACCGCGGCGATCGCCTTTCTCTCGTTCATCGTGTGGGCGCACCACATGTTCACCGTCGGCATGCCGATGGGCGGCGAGATCTACTTCATGTTCGCCACGATGCTGATCTCCGTGCCCACCGGCGTGAAGGTCTTCAACTGGGTGACGACCATGTGGCGCGGTTCGATCTCGTTCGAGTCGCCGATGAAGTGGGCGATCGCGTTCGTGATCCTGTTCACCATCGGTGGTTTCTCGGGCCTGATGCTCGCCATCGTGCCGGCCGACTCGATGTACCACGACACCTACTTCGTGGTCGCGCATTTCCACTACGTGCTGGTGACCGGCGCGCTGTTCGCCATCATCGCCGCCGTGTACTACTGGTGGCCGAAGTGGACCGGTCGGATGTACAGCGAGAAGCTCGCCTCGTTCCACTTCTGGTGGTCGGTGGTCTTCGTCAACCTGCTGTTCTTCCCGCAGCACTTCCTCGGCCTGGCCGGCATGCAGCGCCGCATCCCCGACTACAACGTCGTGTTCGCCGACTGGAACTTCGTCAGCTCGATCGGCGCGTTCGGCATGTTCTTCACGCCGTTCATCATGGCCTACGTGCTCTGGCATTCGCTCAAGCACGGCGCCAAGGCCGAAGCCCGCGCCTGGGAAGGCGCCAAGGGCCTGGAGTGGACGGTGCCGTCGCCGGCCCCGCACCACACCTTCGAGACCCCGCCGGTGATCCGCGAGGGCGACCTCGCCCACGGCGACATCACGCACTGACGTCCCGACCGCACGCTCCGATCACGTCATCGCCATGACCACGCAGCCGCACCTGCCAGAAGACCAGATCGCCGCCCGCCGCGCTTCCGCGCGGCGCACGGCGCTGCTGTTCGCGGGCATCGCGGCTGCGTTCTACGTCGGCTTCCTTGTCCTGAACGTGGTGATGAAATGAGTGCGGCGCCGCATCCGCCGCGCTCCCGCCGGTTCGGCCTCGGCGCCATGGTCGCTGTGGCGGTGGCCGCGTTCGGTTTCAGCTTCGCGCTGGTCCCGATGTACCGCATCGCCTGCGAGAAGGTGTTCGGCATCCGGCTCGAGCAGGGCCCGGGCGACGCGCGCGCCGCCGAGCAGGCGGGCAAGGGCGGCCGTTCCGACCGCCTGATCACCGTGACCTTCGACGCCGGCGTGAATTCCAAGCTGCCGTGGGAGTTCTCGCCCAACCAGCGCCGCATGCAGGTGCGCCCGGGCGAGCTGTACGAGACGACCTACCACGCCCGCAACACCAGCAACCGTGCGATCGTCGGCAGTGCCACGCCTTCGGTCGCGCCCGCGCTGGGCTCGAAGTACTTCATCAAGACCGAATGCTTCTGCTTCACCGCGCAGACCCTCGCCGCCGGCGAGTCGCGCGAGATGCCGGTCCGCTTCATGATCGACCGGGACCTCCCGGACGACGTGAACAGCCTTACCCTGTCGTACACCTTCTTCAAGAACGATCTGCTCACCGCGCGCCTGTCCGAGGCGAAGCCGGGCGGATCGGCCGAAGCGCCCCGCAGCGCGCCCTGATTTCCGAACGCCATCCTTTTCCGAGACGACCGCCATGGCCCAAGCCCACGCCGATCACCACGATCCGAACGTCTACTTCGTGCCGCACGGCAGCAAGTGGCCGGTCTTCGCTTCGGTGTTCCTGTTCACGCAGATGATCGGCCTCGCCAGCTGGATGAACCACGCGTCGTGGGGCAAGCCGGTGTTCTTCGCGGGTCTCGCCGGCCTGCTGGTCATCCTGTTCAAGTGGTTCGCCGACGTGGTCACCGAGTCGCTGGCCGGTCACTACAACAAGCAGGTGGACACCTCGTTCCGCATGGGCATGGTGTGGTTCATCTTCTCCGAGGTGATGTTCTTCGCGGCCTTCTTCGGCGCGCTGTTCTACACCCGCCAGTTCGCGTTGCCGTGGCTGGGCGGCGAGGGCGACGGCGCGATGACCAACGCCAATCTCTGGCCGAACTTCAGCGCGGCGTGGCCGAGCGCGGGCCCGGCCAACGTGGGCGGCGCGTTCAAGACCATCCCGGCCTGGGGCTTGCCGCTCACCAACACCCTGATCCTGCTGACCTCGGGCGTGACCGTGACCCTGGCGCACCACGCGCTGAAGGCCGCGCACCGCACCGCGCTGCTGGTCTGGCTCGGCGCCACCGTCCTGCTGGGCTGCGTGTTCCTGTACTTCCAGGCGACCGAGTACATCCACGCCTACACCGAACTGAACCTCACGCTGGGTTCGGGCATCTACGGCTCGACCTTCTTCATGCTGACCGGCTTCCACGGCGCGCACGTGACCCTCGGCACGCTGATGCTGGCGATCATGTGGCTGCGCTGCGCGAAGGGCCATTTCACCAAGGACAACCACTTCGCGTTCGAAGCGGTGGCCTGGTACTGGCACTTCGTCGACGTGGTCTGGCTGGGCCTGTTCCTGTTCGTCTACGTGCTCTGACCGCGTGGCCGGCGGCGACGCCGGCATCGCGTCCACGCAGGCGGCCACGGATCGGCACGGTCCGTCGGTGTCCGACAGCAGAAGGCCGGCATGACGCCGGCCTTCTCGTCTTCGGGGTGGGCGTCGGAGCGACGCCGTCGCGGTGGCGGTCCGCTCAGCCCGCCGGGTTGCGACCGACCCCGTGCGGTTCGATCCAGCCCATCGCGATCGCCAGGACCACCAGCAGGATCAGCGCGATCGACAGCCCGATGCGCCGGGTCAGGGCGTTCACGGTGCGCTTGGTCTGCCCCTTGTCGACCAGCATGTAGTACAGGCCGGCGCCGAGATTCCACACGATCAGGATCAGAAACCCGACGATGAGCAGGGTCTTCAACGAATCGCTCATGGCGTACTCCCGTTGCGCGAAGCCGCGCGGTCAGAAGCCGGGATTATCGCAAGCCGCGAGGCCGCGCGGATGAAGTCCGGCTGGCGTCATCGGCCCGTCGTGCTGTGGGCATTCGCCCTGGTCGCTGCCGGGTTCTTCTGCATGCTCGGCTTCTGGCAACTCGGCCGCGCGGAGTGGAAGCGCGACCTGCTGCAGCGCGCGTCGCAGGCGCTGTCGGACCGGCGGCCCAAGCCGCCGGGCGTGATCGGGGACGCCACGCGCGATCGCGCCTACGACTGGGTCGAGGTCGAAGGCCGCTTCGTCGATGCGCCGGCGGTGCTGCTCGACAACCAGGGGCGCGACGGCCGGGTCGGCGTGCGCGCCTACCGCGTGTTCGCGATTGCCGGTGGCCCCGAAGTGCTGGTCGACCTCGGCTGGGTCGCGATCCCCGGCGACCGGCGCATGCCGGCAGTGCCGCGCGATGCCGCGCGCACCCGTCTGGCCGGCCTGCTGCTGCCGCCGCCGGCGAAAGGGCTGGCGCTGGGCGAACCGGCGGCGTTGCCGGATGGCGACCTGCTCGTGACCTGGGTCGATCCCGCCACGCTGCGTACGCGACTGCATGCGCCGACGCTGGCACCGCGCGTGCTGCGGCCGGCGCCGGAAGCCGGCTTCGGCTTCGAACGCGATTTCGACATCCTGCCCAACACCATGCCGCCCGAGCGGCACGTCGGCTACGCCGTGCAGTGGTTCGCCCTCTCGGCGACCGTGCTGATCACGGCGGTGGTCCTGACGCTGCGCCGCAGGCGGCGTGCCACCGGAGTGCCCGCATGAACGCTTCTTCCCCGTCGCCGATCGATCCCGTACAGCGTCGCCGCGGCCGTCGCGTGCTGATCGCGATCGTCGCGATCTTCTTCGGCCCGATCCTGCTCGCGAAGCTCCTGAACATGAACGGGCTGATTCCCGCCCCGTCCACGTACGGCGAGCGCTTCGATCCGCTGATCGACCTGCGCCGCACGCCGCCGCGGCTGGCCGACGGCAGCGTCTACGACTGGGCACCGGCCACGCGCATGCGCCGCCTGCTGGTGGTGGCGCCCGCGCACTGCAGCGACGCTTGCGCGCGACGCGCGGCCGACCTGGAGAAGTTGCGCGAGATCTTCGGCCGCGACGCCGAGCACATCGAACTGCTGTGGCTGGGCGATTACCCGGCCGGCGCCGCGCGTCCGCCGGGCATGCGCCTGCTGGCCGACGACGCCACGCTGCGCGCGCGCCTGCCGAAATCGACCGATCCGGCCGGCGCGCCCATCTACGTCGTCGATCCGTACGGATTTGTCATACTCCGCTACCCGCCCGAGGCCGACATCGCGCTGATGCGCAAGGACCTCGCCAGACTGTTGAAGATGCAATGAACGCGCCCATCCCCGCGGCCCATCGGTCTCCGCCGTATCGCCATTTCCACCGGATCGCCTGGCTCGCCGTCGCGCTGGCCTTCGGCGTGATCGTGTTCGGCGCGTTCGTGCGCCTGTCGAACGCGGGCCTGAGCTGCCCGGACTGGCCGACCTGCTACGGCCGCGCCACGTGGCCGCAGGCGATGTCGGAAGCGTCGTCGCACGCGGCCAGCGCGATCCGTCCGTTCGAGACCCACAAGGCGTGGCGCGAGCAGGTGCACCGCCACCTCGCCGCGACGCTGGGCACGCTGGTGCTGCTGCTGGCGCTGCTGGCCGCGCGTCGTCGCCGATTCGGCGTCGCCTGGGTGCTGGCCGCGACGGCGTGCATCGGCGCGGGCATCCCGCTGTACATGCACGGGCAGCACGAGGCGGCGTTCGCCCTGGCCGCGACCGGCGAAGCGCTGCTGCTGGCGGCCGCGTTGCGCTGGAGCAATGATGACCTCTCGCGCGTGGCTGCGCTGACGCTGATGACGATCGTGTTCCAGGCGCTGCTCGGCATGTGGACGGTGACGCTGCTGCTGAAACCCATCGTGGTGATGGGCCACCTGCTCGGCGGCATGACCACGTTCGCGCTGCTGACGTGGATGGCGTGGCGCGCCACCGACATCCCGGTGCGCATCGCGGGCGTGGCGACGATGCGGCGCTGGCTGATCGGTGCGGTGATCGTGGTCGGTGCGCAGATCGCGCTCGGCGGCTGGGTCAGCTCGAACTATGCGGCGCTCGCCTGCGGCAACGATTTCCCGACCTGCGTCGGCCAGTGGATCCCGCCGACCGATTTCCGCGAAGGCTTCGTGCTGTGGCGTGGCATCGGCGTGGACTACGAAGGCGGCGTGCTCGACGGCGCCTCGCGCATCGCCATCCAGATGGCGCATCGCGGCATGGCGGTGATCGTGTTCGTGTACCTGCTGGCGCTGGCGTGGCGCCTGCTGCGCACGCCGGGCCTGTGGCTGACCGGTGTGGTGCTGGCTGCGCTGGTGCTGGCGCAGGTGGGGTTGGGCATCGCCAACGTTGCGCTGGGGCTGCCGCTGCCGGTGGCGACGCTGCACAACGCCGGCGCCGCGCTGCTGCTGTTCCTGCTGGTGAGCTTGCTCGCCCGCGTGCGGCCGCCGGCGGACTGACGCCGCGATGGCCTTCCCGATGCGCGAATACTGGGCGCTGACGAAACCGCGGGTGGTGGCGCTGATCGTGTTCACCGCCTTCGTCGGCATGTTCCTGGCCGTGCCCGGACTGCCGCCGCTGCGCGAGAGCGTGTTCGGGTTCATCGGCATCTGGTTGGCCGCGTCCAGCGCGGCGGCGATCAACCATCTCATCGACCAGCGCATCGACCGGGTGATGGTGCGCACTGCGCATCGCCCGCTCGCCACCGGCGCGCTCCAGCCCGCGCAGGTGCTGGCGTTCGCGGTGGCACTGGGTGCGGTGTCGATGACGCTGCTGATCGCGCTGGTCAATCCGATCACCGCGGCGCTCACGTTCGCGTCGCTGATCGGCTACGCGATCGTCTACACCGCGTGGCTCAAGCGCGCCACGCCGCAGAACATCGTGATCGGCGGCATCGCCGGTGCCGCGCCGCCGCTGCTGGGCTGGGCCGCGGTCACCGGCATGCGCAACCCGTGGGACTGGGCGCACGCGCTGCTGCTGGTGCTGATCATCTTCGTGTGGACGCCGCCGCACTTCTGGGCGCTGGCGATCTTCCGTCGCGAGGACTACGCCCGCGCGCTGGTGCCGATGCTGCCGGTGACCCACGGCGTGGCCTACACGCGCTGGCAGATCCTGCTCTACACCGTGCTGCTGGTGGTGGTGACCGTGCTGCCGTGGGCGGTGGGCATGAGCGGCATGTTCTACCTCGGCGGCGCGCTGGTGCTGGGCGGCGTGTTCCTGTGGTACGCATGGCGCTTGCTCGATCCGCCCGACGATTTCTTCGCCATGCGCACGTTCCACTACTCCGTCGTCTACCTGATGGCGCTGTTCGTGTTCCTGCTGGTCGACCACTGGCTGCTGCCTTGGCTGTCGCCCGCACCCGCGCCCGCGCTCGAGTTCGTGCCTGCCGGCTGAGCCGCGCCGTGCATCCCGTTTCGTGAAACCTCGCCTTCCGGCCCCCTCCGCCGGCGTGGCATGATGCCGGCCACATGCGTCCGCCCGCGGGCGCCAGGCCGTCCATCGGTGGACGGGCTTCACGGGGAGAAAGGGAAACGATGAACGATCGCCGTTTCGAGCGCGGGGCGTTGGCCGCCTTCGTGGTGTCCGGGTTCGCCGGGCTGATCTACCAGTCGATCTGGTCGCAGTACTTCGGCCTCATCCTCGGTCATGCCGCCTACGCGCAGACGCTGGTGCTGGCGATCTTCATGGGCGGCATGTCGCTGGGCGCCTGGTGGGCGAGCCGGCGCTCGCAGGTCACGCGTTCGTTCCTGCGCGCCTACGTCGCGGTCGAACTGCTGATCGGCCTGATCGGCCTGGTGTTCCATCCGCTGTTCATCGGCTACCAGCACCTCACCTACGACAGCGTGCTGCCCGCGCTCGGCGGCGCCGGTTCGGCCAACGCCTATCTGTGGATCTCGTCCGCGCTGCTGATGGCGCCGCAGTCGATCCTGCTGGGCATGACCTTCCCGCTGATGAGCAGCGCGTTCATGCAGAACACGCGCGCCGCCGACATGCGCGTGCTCGGCGGCCTGTACTTCGCCAACAGCATCGGCGCCGGCTTCGGCGCGCTCGCGTCCACGTTCGTGATCATGCCGCGCGTGGGCCTGCCGGGCACCATCCTCGCTGCCGCCGCGCTCAACATCGTCGCCGCGATGATCGCGCTGGCGCTGTCGAAGCTGGAGGAGGGCGAGGCCGCCGAAGGCGAGAAGACCGAGCTGCCCGCCGCCCGCCACGCCTTGCCCGAAACGAAGCGGACGTCGGCGCTGCAGCGCATCCTGCTGGCCGCCGCCGCGATCACCGGTGCGACCTCCTTCGTGTACGAGATCGGCTGGGTGCGTTCGCTCAACCAGACGCTCGGTACCTCGATGCACAGTTTCGAGCTGATGCTGGCGGCCTTCATCCTCGGCCTCGCGTTCGGCGGCGGCTGGGTGCGTCGCCGCGCGGACCGCATCACCGATCCGATCCGCGTCGCCGCGGGCGCGCAGATCCTCATGGGCGTGTTCGCGCTGCTGTCGCTGCCGGCGTTCGCGAACTCGTTCCACTGGATGGCGTGGTTCATGCAAGGCCTGGCGCGCACCGACCAGGGCTACGTGTTCTTCTCGCTGGCGTCGTCCGCGATCGCGATCGCGGTGATGATGCCGGCCGCGTTCTTCGCCGGCATGACCCTGCCGCTGTTCACCACCGCGCTGCTGGAGACCGGCCACGGCGAGCGCAGCATCGGCCGCGTCTACGCGGTGAACACGCTCGGCGCGATCGTCGGCGTGTTTGCTGCCACGCACTTCCTGATTCCGGTGCTCGGCCTGTACTCGGCGATCTTCATCGCCGCCGGCCTCGACATCGTGCTCGGCTTCGTGCTGTTCGCGTTCGACAAGGGCGACGAGGCCGCGCGTCGCAGCTGGCGCGTGCCGGCGTTCGGCATCGCCTCGCTGGCCGCGATCGTGTTCGCGGTGGCGCATGGGCATGTGAATCCGCTCGACCAGATGTCCGGCGTGTACCGTACCGGCGGCATCAATTGGACCTCCGGCGACCGCGCGATCTTCCTCAAGGACGGCAAGACCGCGACGATCGGCGTGGCGCAGACCGAAGACGGCATGCGCACGATTCTCACCAACGGCAAGCCCGACGCCAGCCTCGTGGCGAACCTCTCGCTGCGCCCGACTGGCGACGAGCCGACCATGGCCACGGCCGGCGTGCTGGCGGTGACGCTGGCGCGCGATCCGAAACAGATCGCGGTGATCGGCTGGGGCTCGGGCCTGACCGTGCACACGATCCTCGGCAGCAAGGTGCCGAAGCGCGTGGAGGCAATCGAGATCGAGCCGGTGATGTTCGAGGCCGCACGCCAGTTCGGCGATCGCGTCGGTCGCGCCTACAACGACCCGCGCATGGTCCCGGTGTTCGAGGATGCGCGCTCGCACTTCGCCCGCGGCGGCCAGCGCTACGACGCCATCGTCTCCGAACCCTCGAATCCGTGGGTCAGCGGCGTCTCCAGTCTGTTCACCGAACAGTTCTATCGTTTCCTCGACCAGCATCTCGCCGACGGTGGCGTTCTGGTGCAGTGGATCCACGCGTACGAACTCGACGATCCGCTGTTCGGCACGATGGCTGCTGCGTTGAATTCGCGCTTCCCGCACATCCAGGTCTACGCGGCGGGTCCCGGGGATTTCGTCCTCGTCGCCAGCCGCAGTCCGATCCCCGCGCCGGACCTGTCGCGTTTCCCGGCGCGCATCGTCAAGGACGAACTGGCGCGCGTGGATCTCGGTGATGCGATGGCACTTCGCATGCGCCTGGTCGCCGACAAGCCGCTGCTCGACGCCTATCTGACCGCGATCGGCGCCACACCGTATTCGGACTTCTATCCGACCGTCGCGCTTGATGCGCCGAGGGCGCGCTTTCGCAGCGCCAGCGCGCTCGGCGTGACCATGGGCTGGGACGCGGGCCTGCCGCTGGTCGACGAACTGGTCGGGAAGCAGCCGTACGCCTTCACTGCGCCGATCATCGACGCGGGCGGCAATCTCCGGATGCAGAAGGTCGCGACGGCGCGGACGCTTTACGCCATGCTGCGTACGCCCGACATGGGAGGGCTGGGCGCATATCCGCCCGCGCAGTCCTTCTCCGATGCATTGCTGCTGCGGCGCGTGGCAGGTCGGCCGGTGTCCGAGGCACACGCCGTGGCGTGGCAGCAGGCGCTGACCCGCGTGGTCCGCATCCTCGGCGCAGGCACGACCCGCGAGGAGATGCTCGCGCTCTTCGATGGCGGGACGATCACCCCCGATTTCGCCGCCTCCGCGCCTTCAGTGGCTCGGGTATTCGAGGCCTACCGCACCATCGCCTCCCGCGATCATGCCTTGATCCTCGCACTACCGACCGAACATCTCGGTGACGCGAAGCTCGGAATTGCCGGTGGTGTCCCCGATTACGTGCTGACCGCGCAGTTGCTGTCTGCCGTGCAGGCCGGGTCGGCCGAGCAATTCGCGCACCTGCTCGCGCTCAGCGAACAGTTCGCGGGCGATCCGGGCGTGCGCCCCATCCGTGTCGTGCTGAAGTACTACGGCCTGCGCAAGTTCGGCGTCGATGCCGTGCGCAACGCGTTCGCGGCGGAGCAGGGCCATGCGGCTGCGCTACCCGCGACCGCTGCGGCACCGCAGCCCGAGGCTGGCAAGGACAAGCGGTAACCGATCTCCGGTGAGGTCGCCCGCGCGTGCGGGCGACCTGCCCTCGACCGTCCGCTGATGCGCGCGTACGCTTGGGGCTCCGTTCGTCCGGGGATCGATCCATGCTGCACGCGCGTCCGTTCGTTTCGCTCATCGGCCTGGCCATCGCGGTCGCCGCAGGCCTCGCCACCGCGCAGGACGCGCCCGCCGCTTCGCAGGATGCCGCCATCGTCACCGCCGCGCGCCTGCTCGACGTGCGCAGCGGCCGCATGCTCGACCACGCCGAAGTGCGCATCGAAGGCGATCGCATCGTGCAGATCGCGTCCGGCGGTCGCCACGTCGACACCGTGCCCGGTGCGCGCCGCTACGACCTCGGCGACATGACGCTGCTGCCGGGGCTGATCGACATGCACGTGCACATCGACAGCGATCCGACGTACAGCGGCTACACCTACCTCCAGTTCAACGATCGCTTCTGGTCGGCGATCTCGGTGGCGCAGGCGCAGCGCACGCTGGCCGCCGGCTTCACCACGATCCGCAACCTGGGCTCCGAAGACTGGAACGACGTCGGTCTGCAGCAGGCGATCGATGCGGGCAAGGTCGTCGGCCCGCGCATTGTGCCCGCCGGTATCGCGTTCGGCGCAACGGGCGGCCATTGCGACTCGACGTACTTCCCGCCGTCGATGCACGACCGCAATCCGTACAACGCCGACACGCCGGACGAGGTGCGCAAGTCCGTTCGCGAGATCCGCAAGTACGGCGCGCAGGTGATCAAGATCTGCGCGACCGGCGGCGTGTTCTCGCGCAACACCGAGCCCGGCCAGCAGCAGATGACCTATGCCGAAATGAAGGCCGCCGCCGATGAAGCGCACATGTGGGGCCTGAAGGTCGCCGCGCATGCGCATGGCGCTGCCGGCATCCGCGAGGCGATCCGCGCCGGCGTCGACACCATCGAGCATGCCAGTCTCATCGACGACGAAGGCATCCGCCTCGCGAAGCAGTACGGCGCCTGG
This sequence comes from Lysobacter sp. DMC104, assembly GCF_056313665.1. Taxonomy (NCBI): domain Bacteria; kingdom Pseudomonadati; phylum Pseudomonadota; class Gammaproteobacteria; order Lysobacterales; family Lysobacteraceae; genus Lysobacter; species Lysobacter sp. DMC104. The sequence goes on from NZ_JBQUZW010000013.1 coordinate 36,538, forward strand.
CTGTCGATGGATATCTACAACACCGACTACACGCAGAGCGAAGGCCGGAAGAACGGTGTGCTCGAGGACAACCTGCGCAAGGACCGCGAGATCGGCGATCTCCAGCGCGAGAACTTCCGCCGCGCCTACCTCGCCGGCGTGAAGATGGTCTTCGGCACCGACGCCGGCATCTTTCCGCACGGCGACAACGCGAAACAGTTCGCGGTGATGGTCCGCTACGGCATGACGCCGATGGACGCGATCCGCAGCGCAACGATCAACGCCGCCGATGCATTGGGTCGAAACGATCGAGGCGTTCTCGAAGCGGGACGCCTCGCCGACCTCATCGCCGTGCCCGGTGATCCGACGCAGGACGTGACGCGGCTGGAGCATGTGGGGTTCGTGATGAAGGGGGGGATGAGCACCGGCAGGAGTCGGCTTCATGAATAAGCCGCGTCCTCGCGATCGATGGTCTTCCTCTTCGGCAATCGTTTTCTGTAAGGATTGAAAAACAAGAGGCGCCGTGCTATCAAGCGTGAAAATTTGCGCTGATATGCTCCTTTGCTCGAAAAGCGCGACGGTAAGTGTCGAGAGTGCGTTCGGTCTTGCTCTGCATTACGGGAATTCCAAGGAGGGAGTGCGATGGGTATCACGTTCCGCTTTTCCATGCTGATCCGGCCCCTTCGGGTGCTTCCAGTGCTCCTGTTTTTGGTCTCGATTGGAAGCGTTGTCGGTTTCGCGCATGCTGCGGAAACCGAGCAGTCGGCCTATCAGAGTTGCGAAAGCCATACGCAAACGGCGCTCAACAACTTCATTGCCGATCACGGTGCCCAATATGCGCAAGGGATGCGCTGCGTCCGGGTGACTTTGATTCCCGATCAGGCGTGGGAATTCCAAGGTTCGATTTATGTCGATGTCTACCACGACGGAAATTTCCAATGGATCCGGCAGTGGAATATTGGATACGGCATCGATACCTTCGATCGCGTCAAAGGGAGTGGCTTCAAGTGCCCAAGTCCCGGGCGTTGCCCGTTGCTTCAGGGCAATCCCATCGACATCATCACCGGCGCAAAGATTCAGCAGGAGACGGATCTTGCCGCTGGTGGATCTTCGGATCTTTCGTTTTCGAGGGTGTATCTCGGAGACAGTGTGCAACGCCCTGTCGGGATGTTCGGAGCGCGCTGGCGATCCGCGTACGACCGGCGGATCACCACGCTGACCTACGCAACCCCGCAGACCGTCTTGGCATTCAGGGGAGATGGTGCCGGCATCTATTTCGATGACGATGGCGCTGGCAACTTCAAGTCGGACAGCGACGTTCCCTACAAACTCGTCAAACTGTTCAGCGGCTCCACGCACATCGGCTGGTCACTGACCGATGACCAGGATAGGGTCGAAACCTACAACACGGATGGCTATCTCACCAAGATCGAATGGCCAAACGGGAACTACCAGACGCTTGGCTACGACGTCTATTCGCGCCTCTCCAGTGTTACTGCGCGCGATGGGCGCTCGCTCACGTTCGCCTATGACTCGTCGAGCCGCCTCCAGACCATGACGGATCCGTCCGGTGCAACGACGACATACGCTTATGATTCCGGCAGTGGACTGCTCGGGACGGTAACGTATCCCGGTGGTGCGACGAAGCAGTATTTCTACAATGAGTCCGGTTATGTCGTGTCGCCCCCCCCCGGTACTTACTATCTCACCGGTATTCAGGACGAAAGCACGCAACGCTACGCATCGTTCACATACGACAGCAGCAATCGTGCGATCGAGTCTACTCATGCCGGCAACGCCGACAAGGTGTCCATCACCTATGGTGCGCCCGGCGGTGTCGCGGTCACCGACGCCCTCGGTCAATCCACGACCATCGGTTGGCAGGAATCCCAGCGGACCGCGAAGTTCATCAATGCGTCGAATCTGAGCGTGAGCTCCGGCAGCACCGTCGCGTCCATGACATACGATGCGGCGGGCTATCCGAACACGTCTATGGATTTCCGTGGAAGCCAGACGGATCGCGATTTCAATGTGCGAGGGCTGGAGACGCAGCGCATCGAAGCAGCGAATGACACGTACGGCGACAAGCGCACGACCCAGACGGACTGGAATGCGACGTTCCGTCAGCCAGACGAACGCAGGGTCCTGGATTCCACGGGCGCTCTCAAGACGAAGACCAACTGGACCTACAACAGTCGCGGCCAAGTGCTGACCATCACGCGCACCGATCCTTCGGTCACGCCGAACGTGACCCGAACGACGACCTACACGTACTGCGAAGCTGCCGACATCACCGCGGGCACCTGTCCGCTCCTCGGATTGCTGACGTCGGTCAACGGCCCTCGCACGGACGTAAACGATGTGACGACCTACACGTACCGCATGTCGGACGAGACGACCTGCGCGTCGTCGCCGGCCACATGCCCTTATCGCAAGGGGGATCTGTGGAAGGTCACCAATGCCGCCAGTCAGATTGCGGAAACCGTGAAATACGACGGTAGCGGGCGGCCGTTGCAGATCAAGGACGTGAATGGCATCGTCACCGACTTCGAATACCACGCGCGGGGTTGGCTGACCGCACGCAAGGTACGGGGCACGAACGATACCGTCGAGACTGACGATCTCATCACGAGTTTGGAGTATTGGCCTACCGGACTGATCAAGAAGGTGACCCAGCCCGATGGTGGGTTTACCAGCTACACGTACGATGCCGCGCAGCGTCTGACCGGCATTAGCGACAATGCCGGCAACAGCATCACCTATACGTTGAATGCTGCCGGTCAGCGCACGAAGGAAGAGACGAAGGATCCTACGGCGACTTTGCGCCGCACCCTGTCTCGCACCTACAACACGCTCGGCCAGTTGCAGAAGCAGACTGATGCGCTGAGCCGTGATACCGGGTTCACCTACGACGCCAATGGCAATCTCGATCGCACCACGGACGCGCTCAGCCGAGTGGCGGACAACAACTATGACCCCCTCAATCGATTGAGCCGTACGCTGCTCGACATGAGCGGCATCGCGGCGGAAACGCAGTTCACCTACGATGCGCTCGACAATTTAGTGCAGGTCAACGATCCGAAGCTGCTGAATACGACCTACACTTACAGCGGTTTCAGCGATCTCAAGCAACTGGTCAGTCCGGATACCGGCACCACCACCTACACCTACGACAGCGCCGGCAACCGCGCCAGCCAGACCGATGCGCGCAGCAAGGTCGCGAACTACAGCTACGACGTATTGAACCGGCTCACCGGCATCAGCTATCCGACGGCGTCCACGCTCGACGTCACCTACACCTGGGACATGACGCAGGCCGCCTGCCTCACCGGAGAGACCTTCACCGCCGGGCGGCTCGCGAAGATCGTCGACGGCAGCGGCGACACCGTCTACTGCTACGACCGCTTCGGCCACGTCGTGCGCAAGGTGCAGACCACCAATGCTGTGGCCTTCACCCTGCGCTACACCTGGAACGCGGCCGGGCAGCTGACCAGCACGATCTACCCGGACGGCGCCGTCGTCGACTACGTCTACGACGCGCAGGGTCGCGTGTCCGAGATCGGCGCCAAGACATCCACCAGCACGCGGCAGGTGCTCGTGACGAACGTGAGCTACTACCCGTTCGGCCCGGCAGCGTCGTGGCGCTACGGCAGCAGCACGGGTCGCCTGCTCAATCGCACGCTCAACCAGAACTACCAGCCGGGCATCGTGCAGGACACGACGACGGGAGGGCTGAGCCTCGGCTACGAGTTCGACGAGGTCGGCAACCTCAAGAAGCTGCGTGACGGCAATCAGTCCGATCCGCCGCAGCGGATCTACGGCTATGACGGTCTGAACCGGCTCACGCAGACGCAGGACGGCAGCACCAGCGCCGTGCTGCAGGGATACGCGTACGACAGCACGGGCAACCGGACCAGCGCCACGGTGTCGGGCACGACGACCACCTACACCTATCCGACCACGAGCCATCGCCTGAGCCAGGTGGGCACCAGCACGCGCGCCTACGATTTCAACGGCAATACCACGTCCGTGCCGGCGGGTGCGATCACCCAGAACTTCGTCTATGGCGACCACAACCGGATGACGCAGTACAAGGAAGGCACGACGGTCAAGATGAACTACGTGTACAACGGCCGCGGCGAGCAGGTGCGCAAGTACCTCAGTACGACCAACACGTACACGATGTACGACGAGGCCGGCCACTGGATCGGCAACTACGCCAACGCCGGCGCGACGGCACCGGTGCAGCAGGCGATCTGGTTCGGTGACTTGCCGGTCGGCCTGTTCACGGGCGCGGGCGCCAGCCAGAAGGTGTTCTACATCCAGCCGGATGCGCTGGGCACGCCGCGCGTGGTCATCGACCCGACCCGTGGCGCCAACGGCACGACGGTGTGGAAGTGGGATCTGGCCGGCGAAGCCTTCGGCACGACGGCGCCAAACCAGGACCCGGACGGCGACGCGACCCAGTTCGTGTTTGACCTGCGGTTCCCGGGCCAGCGCTACGACAGCGCGAGCGGACTGAACTACAACTATTTTCGGGATTACGAAGCTGCTACCGGGCGGTATGCGGAGAGTGATCCGATTGGGTTGAGGGGTGGCATCAGCCTGTACGGTTACGCGAGCGGCAATCCGCTGACTCGCAATGATGCACACGGCATGGCGCACACATCAGGATTTTTTGACGCTCAGCGTGAGGCTCAGATCGTCGTTGCTCTTGCGGATGCAAGAGAGAAGATTCGCAAATGCGATATGGGTAAATGCTATGAAGGATTAGATCCCTATTACATGACGGAAAGCGATAGGCAGTACATCATCGAAAAGCTCAATACAATGCAGGTCGTATACAACCCTGGGCTAATCTACTGTGGCCATGCTCCCCAATTCCAAAGTTCATACATTGAAATTGGCCCGGTAACCTTTTCTGGCAGATGTTGTCTTTCCGCTACATTGGCGCATGAGGCTAATCACCTCGGAAGGAACTGGGGGGGGGGCAGGGGTGCCAATGAAGAGCGGCCTGAATACATTGAAAAGAAATGCTTTGGCTGTGGTGCAAACTTCGGGGCGCCTCGATGAAGAAGAAATCAAGGCTTGCGGTATTAATTTTTTCATCCCTTTCTATTGCCTCTTGCGCGGCAGGCACTTGTAACCCGGGGAACTACGATGGCGCGTGGGAGGCGATAGGGCGTCCTCCTCCTAATTATGATGAGGTCAAGCAAAGATTGGTTGGTATGAGATCAGCTGCTGCCGATGATTTTTTTGGAATCAAAGGCGATGATGAAACCGAAAATTCAAGTCGAGATACCGTTGTTCGCAGCTGGCTTTTCCAGAGAAAAAAACAACTTCTGCGTAGATCATGCGAAGCTTCTGATGAGGTTGTATTCAGGCAAGATGTCTTCTGGGTCAAGGCCCTGATGAAAGACGGTGTTGTCAGGTCCTGCTCGATGGGAGTCAAGGGGTTGATTGCAAATAGGTTGTTGACGAAGCAGGAAATCTTAAGAGCCCCTTTGGGACCTCTCGATGAGTCGTTGGGTAGTTGCTCCGGCGGGCAGTCAGGGCGATGATTCTATATAGAGCTATACCGTCAAATAACCGGGCGTCTCGCGTACATGGTCTAGTCGCGAACGCGTTTACTTGACCCTATTCCTCATTTCATCGTTACGTGCGGCTTGGCGTCTACGAAGCCGGTTGGGGTGGCATGACCGAGAGTTCGGAGCGCAGGATGGACTTCTGCCTACCGCTATGACGATTGAATTCCCGTTGCGGCGATCAGAAATTTGTGTCGTTTCGATCATTGCTCGCGACCACGGATATGTCGCAATGGTGGGCTGAAGTCCACGCTATGCGTCACCGACTGCACGCGTCGTGCGCATCGTTTTCCCCCGACACCGATCCGAGCAATACCGAACGTGCTCCCAATCCCGCTCCCATTTCTTCCTCCATGCGAACGGGCGGCCGCAGGTTGCGCAGGTCTTGGTCGGCAGGTCGGATTTATGGATGCCGCGAGGCATGGGATGAGGTCGATGGGGTGAGCGACTGGTTTCGCGACGTCAGGCCGTGGCGACCGCCTGCGGCCGCACATCCGGGGTGAGCTTCGCGCGCAGGAAGGCCATCACCGGTTTCTCGAACAGCAGGTGCAGGGCGATGCCGATGCCGCTGGTCAGCGCGAGCAGGCCGGCGATGATGGCAATGGTCATCGGCATCGACAGATGCGCCGCATCGGGCACGGCGAGGCGCAGCACGCCGAACACGATGTACGGGTGGATCAGGTAGATCACGTACGAGGCTTCGCCGAGCAGACAGGCGAGGCGGCTGCGCGAGGCGATGCCGAATATCCGCTCCAGCAGCAGCGCCGACACGACGATCACGAACGCGGGGATCCCGCCAGCGAGATAGCGCGGATAAGCGTCCTTGGCGACGTGCTCGAACAGCACGATTGCCGCGACGCCCGCGATCAGCGCCAGCGGCAGGGCGAGCTTCAACGCCGTGCTCTGCGTCAGTATCGCCTTGCGTCGTTCGCAGGCCGCGAGCAGGTAGTACGCGCCGATGCCGTAGCAGAATTCGAGGCTGGTCGTGCGCGCATAGAAGTCGAAGGCAGTCGAGACGGGGCCGACGAGTTTGCCGATCGCGACCACGATCACGATCGCGGCTGCGCACAGGATCGGCGCCCAGCGCGTCGAGAGCAGCAGCGCCAGCGCGAAGACCACGTAGAAGAACATCTCGAAGTTGAGCGACCAGCCAAGGATCAGCGTCGGCTGCACTTCGCCGCTGGACGACAGATGCGGGAAAAACAGCAGCGACGGCACGAGATGGCCGATGCTGGCGTCGGTGCTGCGGAAGAAGCGCGGCAGCACGGTCGCCGCGGTGAAGACGACCAGCGTCGCGGCCCAGTAGAACGGCACGATGCGGATCAGGCGGCGGACGAAGAAGTGCCCGGGTTGCTTCGAGCCGATATACGCGATGATGAAACCGCTGATCACGAAGAACACGTCGACGCCGCGGCTGCCGATGTCCCAGGCGAGGTTCAGGCCGGCGGTCGAGCTGATGTGGAAATAGACGACGCTGAGCGCGGCGAGGGCGCGCAGGAGATGCAGGTTGCGGAGCACGGGGCCTAGGTCCGGGGCGATCGTCGATGTCGGAGGATAGGACGTATCGATGGCTTGCGGGCGGCCATGATCGTTCCGTCGATGGCCTCGCTCAGCCCGGCATATCGTCCGCGAGCGCCCGGTAGCGTGCATCCAGCGCCGCCACGTGCTGGCGCAGGTGATCGAGCGTGCCGGTATTGACGACGATGTCGTCGGCGAGGGCCAGCCGCTGCGCGCGCGTGGCCTGCGCGGCGATCATGCGGTCCGCCAGTGCCTCGTCGATGCCGTCGCGGGCCAGGAGGCGGGTGCGCTGCACGTCGACGGGCACGTCGACGACCAGGATGCGGTGCAGCCACGCGTAGGCCGCGCGGCCACCGACTTCGGCCAGCAGCGGGATTGCGGCGACGGCGTAGGGGCCGGGCGCCGCGTCGCAGGTGCGGGCGAGCGTCTCGCGCACGCGCGGGTGGACGATGGCTTCGAGCCGGCGGCGGGCGTCTTCGTCGCCGAAGATGCGGCGGCGCATCGCGGCGCGGTCGAGGTCGCCGTCGGCGGCCAGCACGTCGGCGCCGAACGCGGCGACCACGGCGGCCAGGCCTTCGCTGCCCGGTGCGACGGCTTCGCGCGCGGCGATGTCGGCGTCGGCGACGACGATGCCGAGGGCTTCGAACGCGCTGGCGACCGCGGACTTGCCCGAGGCGATGCCGCCGGTCAGGCCGATGCGGTACGCGGCCATCGGGCCAGAGCGTGTCATGACCTTTTTCATGCGTCGCGTTGCGCAGCCTGTGGCGTCGAGACAAGGTCCCGTGGCGCAGTCCTTGGCTGGTGGCCAAGGCAAGCCGCGGGCCGCAGGATCGCCGCCACAGGGGCGCAACCCGAAGGGAAGGCCGTCCGCGGGCGCGATCCGGCGTTGTGCACCTTGCCAAGGCGGCCAGCCTTGGCGGCGGTGCGCGCCTTGGCTCGCACCCGCGGATGGCCTTCGCGGCGCATGAAAAAGGTCATGACACGCTCTAGCGGAGCCCGCTGAGGTGCAGGTAGCCCTCGATGATCGTGTCGCCCGAAAGGAACACGATCCAGCCGGCGACGGCGAGGTACGGGCCGAAGGGGATCGGCGTGTCGTGGTCGCGGCCCTTCATCGCGAGGAACAGCGACCCGATCAGCGCGCCGAGGAACGAGGAAATCAGCACGATCGGCAGCAGCGCCTTGTAGCCCGCCCACGCGCCCAGCGCCGCCAGCAGCTTGAAGTCGCCTTCGCCCATGCCGGTGCGGCCGCGGATCTGCTTGAACACCCAGTGCACGCAGTACAGCGAGAGATAGCCGAGCACGGCGCCGGCGATCGCCGCCTTGGCCGGCACGAACAGGTTGTCGACACTGGCGATCAGGCCCAGCCACATCAGCACCAGCGTGATCTGGTCGGGCAGCGTCTGCGTGCGCAGGTCGATGCCGGCGCCGGCGACGAGGTAGCAGCTCACCAGTGCCGCGCCGAAGCCCTGCCAGCCGAAGCCGAAGCGCCACACGCAGGCCAGCACCAGCAGCATGGTCAGCAGTTCGACCGCGGGGTACTGGATCGAGATCGGCGTCTTGCAGCTGCGGCAGCGGCCGCGCAGCGCCAGCCAGCTGAAGACCGGGATGTTCTCGTACCACGACAGCCGGTGCCCGCAGTGCGGGCAATGCGAGGGTTCGACCACGATGCCCGGCGGCGGCGGCTCGTACAGGTCGGTCTGGCCCAATTCCTCGCGCGCGTGGCGGCGCCAGTCCCAGTCCAGCCACTTGGGCAGGCGCAGGATCACCACATTCAGGAAGCTGCCGACGAGCAACCCGAGGCCGGCGGCGATCGGGTACCCGAGCGCCGGGTTCTGGTCGAGGAATGCCATCGCGTGCGTCTATGCCCTGTGTCCGTCAGCCCACCACGGCGGCCAGCTTGAAGATCGGCAGGTACATGCCGACCACCATGCTGCCCACCAGCACGCCGATCACGATCATGATCATCGGTTCGAGCAGGCTGGCCAGCGCGTCGACCGAGTTGTTGACTTCCATCTCGTAGAACTCGGCGACCTTGAACAGCATGGTGTCGAGCGCGCCGGCCTCTTCGCCGATCGCGGTCATCTGCACCACCATGTGCGGGAACAGGTTGACCTGCTTCATCGCCATGTTGACCGGATAGCCGACCGAGACGTCGTCGCGGATGCGGTAGGTGGCTTTCGAGTAGACACTGTTGCCGGTGGCGCCGGCCACGCTGTCCAGCGCTTCGACCAGCGGCACGCCGGCCTTGAAGGTCGTCGCCAGCGTGCGCGAGAAGCGCGCGACCGCCGAGCTGTTCATGATCTGCCCGATCACCGGGATCTGCAGCACCACCTTGTCCAGGAAATGCTGGAACGCCAGGGAGCGCTTGTAGAAGAAGATGAAGGCGACAACCGAGCCGATGACCGTCAGCAATACCGGGAACCACCACGCGACCATGAAGCGCGAGAGGTCGACGATGACCTGGGTGAAGGCCGGCAGGTCGGCGCCGAAGCCCTTGAACACGTCCTCGAACTGCGGCACCACGTAGACCAGCATGATGCCGCTGACCAGGATCGCCACCGCGATCACCATCGCCGGATAGAACAGTGCCTTCTTGATCTTCGACTTCAGCGCTTCGACGTTTTCCTTGTACGTCGCGATGGTGTCAAGCACGGTTTCCAGCACGCCCGCGGTTTCGCCGGCCTTGACCAGGTTGCGGTACAGCTCGTCGAACTGCACGGGGTGCTTGAGCATCGCCTCGTAGATCGACGAGCCGCCCTCGATGTCGGCGCGCAGCGAATCGACCAGGTTCTTCATGCGCACGTTCTTCTGGCCGTTCGCGATGATCTCCAGCGACTGCACCAGCGGCACGCCGGACTTCATCATCGTCGCGATCTGGCGGCTGAAGATGGCGATGTCCTTGGGCGTGATCTTCTTGCCCGCGGCGCCGAACAGCGGTTTGGGCTTGGGCTTGACCACCGTCGGGGTGATGCCCTGGCGGCGCAGTTCGGCGCGCAGCAGATTGCCGTTCTTGGCCTGCTGTTCGCCCTTCATCTTGATGCCGCGCTTGTCGGTGCCCTCCCACTGGTACATGGGCAGGGTGACGCCGGCGCGTTCGGGGGCGGCGGTCTTGGCGGCGGAACGGGAAGCGGCCATGGGTTAGTCCTTGGTGACGCGGTTGATTTCGGCGAGGCTGGTGATGCCGTTGCGGGCCTTCAGCAGCGCGGACTGGCGCAGGTTGCGGATGCCGACCGACCGCGCCACCTCACCGATCTGCATGGCGTTGCCGCCCTGCAGGACGATGGCCTGGATGGCCTCGGTCATCGGCATGACCTCGTAGATGCCCGTACGCCCCTTGTAACCGCCGGTGCACTCGCCGCAGCCGACCGCTTCGTACAGGGTGAAACCTTCGTGGATTTCGTCGCTGGTGAACCCTTCGGCCAGCAGCGCGTGCTCCGGCAACTCCGCCGGGCGCTTGCAGTTCGGGCAGAGCCGACGCGCCAGACGCTGCGCGATCACGAGGCTGACCGAGGAGGTGATGTTGTACGGCGCGATGCCCATGTTCATCAGGCGCGAGATGGTCTGCGGCGCGTCGTTGGTGTGCAGCGTGGACAGCACCATGTGGCCGGTCTGCGCCGCCTTGACCGCGATCTCGGCGGTCTCCAGGTCGCGGATTTCGCCGACCATGATCACGTCCGGGTCCTGGCGCAGGAAGCTGCGCAGCGCCGCGGCGAAGGTCATGCCGCGCTTGGCGTTCTGCTGCACCTGGTTGATGCCGGGCAGGCGGATTTCGACCGGGTCCTCGACCGTGGAGATGTTGCGCTCCTCCTCGTTGAGGATGCCCAGCGCGGTGTACAGCGACACGGTCTTGCCGGAGCCGGTCGGGCCGGTGACCAGCACCATGCCGTACGGCTTGTGGATGGCGTCGAGGAAGAGTTTCTGCTGATCGGGCTCGTAGCCGAGCTTGTCGATGCCGAGCTTCGCGGCGCTGCCGTCGAGGATACGCAGCACCACCTTCTCGCCGAACAGCGTGGGCAGGGTGCTGACGCGGAAGTCGATCTGCCGGGTCTTCGACAGGTTGAGCTTGATGCGGCCGTCCTGCGGCACGCGCTTCTCGGCGATGTCCAGCTGCGACATGACCTTGAGGCGCGCGGCCATGCGCTGGTTGAGCTTCACCGGCGCCTTCGCGACCTGCTTGAGGATGCCGTCGATGCGCAGGCGCACCCGGTAGTCGTTCTCGTAGGGCTCGAAGTGGATGTCCGACGCGCCGCGGCGGATCGCATCGACCAGGATCTTGTTGATGAACTTGACGACGGGCGTGTCGTCGCCCTTCGCATCGACGCCGCCTTCGCTGCCGCCGGCCTCGTCGTCGCCGCCGGAGACGTCGAGGTTGTCGAGGCCTTCGGCGTCCTCCATCCCCCCGAGCGAATCATTGTTCTCCAGCCACGCCTGCATCGTGCGCCGGATCGTGTCCTCGTCGACGAGGATCGGTTCGACCACCAGGTTGGTGTGGAACTTGATCTCGTCCAGCGCCGCGGTGTTGGTCGGGTCGGACACGCCGACGAACAGGCGGCCGCCGCGCTTGAACAGCGGCAGCACGTGATGCTTCTGCAGCAGGTCGTCCTTCACCAGCCGGATCGCGCTCTGCGAGGCGTCCATGGTGGCGGGATCGAACAGCGGCATGCCGAACTCGATCGAGTTCGCGGCGGCGAGCTGGGACGGGGTGACCAGCTTCTGTTCGCGCAGGTAGCCGGCGATCGGCTTGCGCTCGCGGGTGGCGGTGTCGAGCGCCTGGCGGGCGGTGGCCTCGTCGAGGGCGCCATCCAGCACCAGTCGCCGGGCGATGCCGGTGATTCCGATCAGATTGGCGGTCGCGGCCGAATTCATCGTCAGTGGTCGTCCTGTCGGAAAGCGTCGCCCGGGTCAGCGTCCTAGGTTACTGCGCCGGTTCGCGGCTTGCATCCCATTCCCCACCCGGAATCCTGCGCGATCAAGCGGATGAGTGCAATTGTTGAGGAAAGGATGAGGTGGGTCACGCCGTGCCGGCAGGCTCCGGATGTGACGCAGGCCACATCCCGGAATGCCGGGCTCGATGGGAGGCCGGGGTGGACGATCGTCGATCGTCCGTGGATCGCGCCAAAAAAGAACCCGGCCGTGGGGCCGGGTTCCTGGGCTTGCAAGAGACGCTGAAGGTATTACGGGCAGTCGCCCTGGCCCGGACGCAGGCCGCGGGTCTGGTTGCAGACCGTGCCGCCGTTGGTCCAGGTGATGTTGGACGCACCCGCGACAACGTTCGGCTGGTTGTCCCACGTGAGAGCCGCGCCGCCGCTGGAAGCCGTCGCGCCCGTGGTGGCGATGATCCGGCCATCGGTCACGCTGGTCAGCTTGGTCACGTTCTTCGTCAGCTGGAAGCTGGCAATGGTGGGCACGCCGTTCGCACCAGCGGTGCAGCCGACCTTGGTCTGGGTTTCGGAAATGCACACATTGACCGCAGTGCGGAAGCCGGTGAGCTCGGCAGCGGCGCCGGTGGCACGGGTACGGGAGATGTAGTCCTGGTACTGCGGGATGGCGATGGCGGCCAGGATGGCGATGATCGCGACCACGATCAGCAGTTCAATCAGGGTAAAGCCTTTGGTGTTCTTCATGATGTCCCCTTGTTGGAATGCCGTTGCCGGCACTCGTTCAATCCTTCTCTTCCACAAGGAACCCGGCACGAGGGCCGGGTTCCTTGTGTCGTACTGCAGCAGACAGCCAGAACCTTACGGGCAGTCGCCCTGACCCGGACGCAGGCCGCGGGTCTGGTTGCAGACGGTGCCGGCGTTGGTCCAGGTGATGTTCGAGGTGCCGGCGCCCACGTTCGGGGAATCGTCCCACGTCAGGGCGGCGCCGCCGCTGGAGGCTGTGGCACCGGTCGTGGCGATGATCTGGCCGTCGGTGACGCTGGTCAGCTTGGTGACGTTCTTGGTCAGCTGGAAGCTGGCGATGGTGGGCACGCCGTTCGAGCCGGCGGTGCAGCCGACCTTGGTCTGCAGCTCGGAGATGCAGACGTTGACCGCGGTGCGGAAGCCGCTGAGCTCGGCGGCGGCGCCGGTGGCGCGGGTGCGCGAGATGTAGTCCTGATACTGCGGGATGGCGATGGCGGCCAGGATGGCGATGATGGCGACCACGATCAGCAGTTCGATCAGGGTGAAGCCTTTGGTGTTCTTCATGATCAGTTTTCCCTCGGGATGTGGAGTAGCGAACGTTTTCACGTGCCCCGTACCAGGAAGGTGCATCCGGTCCGTGGCGCCCGTGCTACCGAGCACGTGCAATGAACCTATATGCACAACCCGTGCCAGCCTGCCGAATCAGACAGGTGCCCGGTCCTGCATCGGCGTTCGGGCATGGTTCACAGAATGGCGATTGCCAAAAGTGACGTTTTGCGTCACGTGCCTGCCCGGCAACGGCAAAGCTGTTCAGTGGGCCGGAGGCGGGGCGAGCGTGGTGACCGGTTCCGCAGTCCGGGCATCGACCAGCAACATCGAGGCCGCCCGGGCGGAGTGGATCGACACCAGCCGCAGATCGGCCTTGCGACGACCGCTGCGGGCGATCGCTTCGTCCAGCGACTGCGGGGTCATCCATTCCGGCAGCGACTTGGTGGCGACCGGCAGCGCGAACTTGAGGATCTCGGTACGCTTGTCTGCGTAAGCGCGGTAGTGTTCGGGCAGTTGTTCCAGCGGCCGCTGGCGGGCAATGAGGTCGGCGAAGACTGCGGCCCGGGCATCGGGATTCTTCGGCAGCGCCACGGCGTAGCGCCGGGGGCCGAACCAGGCCAGGCTGCGGGTGTCCGCGGTCCTGGCCTTCGCGAGATCTCGCGGTTCCAGCTCGTTGGCGTAGAGCAGGTACATCTTGTCCACCGACCACACCATGAAGACCGGCCGGCTGATCCACGCGGTGTGCAGGGCGTAACCCATGAAGAGCGCCTGCATCACGCCGATCATGGCCAGGTCGCGTCGGGTCAGGCGCATGTCGTGCGCCTTGAAGACGATCAACGTCAACAGCGGGCCGGCGACGATGTCCACGCACAGCATCGTGACCAGCAGCCGGTCCATGCCGGCGATGCGGATCATCCCGTACGGGAACCAGAGCCAGTAGATGAGGCCGGTGATGGTGCCGACCACGGTGAAGCTGATCAGCAGGTGGATCGCGGCGGCTTTCCAGCGGGTCATGCGGGTCATGCGAGGCGGGCGCGATGGGTTGGCCCGCGATTATGCGCAGCATACCGGCGGTCGCAAGTCCGCCGGGGAGCGCGGTCACTCGATCCCGAGCTTCTTCAGCTTGTAGCGCAGTGCGCGGAAGGTGATGCCCAGTGCGGCGGCGGTCTTGGTCTTGTTGTAGCGGTGTTCCTGCAGCGCCTGCTGGATGGCGTTGCGCTCGATTTCCTCGATGAACGAGGGCAGGGCGCTGGTACTGGTGTCGCGCGGATTGCCGCCGCGGGTGTCGGCGGCGGCCGGCGCGGGCGCCATCATCGCGGGCGCCGGGGCGGGTGCCTGGGTCAGCGCCGGCGCCTGCGGCAGGATCTGCGGCGCATTCGGCAGGCGCAGGTCGCGGGCACCGATGACCTCGCCGTCGGCCATGGCCAGCGCGCGCTCGAGGATGTTCTCCAGTTCGCGGACGTTGCCCGGGAACGGGTAGACCTCCAGCGCGGCGACCGCATCCGGGGACAGGCCCGGCGCGCGCCGCTTCATGGCGTAGGCCAGACGCTTGAGGATGGCCTCGGACAGCAGCGGCAGGTCGCCGGTGCGCTCGCGCAGGGGCGGCACGTCCAGCTCGATGACGTTGATGCGGTAGAACAGGTCGTGGCGGAAGCTGCCTTCGGCGACGAGGACGTTGAGGTCCTTGTGCGTCGCCGACAGGATGCGGACGTCGACCGGAATTTCGGTGTTGGCGCCCACGGGGCGGACGGTCTTTTCCTGGATCGCGCGCAGCAACTTGACCTGCATCGGCAGCGGCAGTTCGGCCACTTCGTCCAGGAACAGGGTGCCGCCGTCGGCGACCTGGAACAGGCCGGGCTTGTCGGTGTGGGCGCCGGTGAAGCTGCCCTTCTTGTGGCCGAAGAACTCGCTTTCCATGAGTTCCGACGGGATGGCGCCGCAGTTGACCGGGATGAACGGTCCCGCGGCGCGCGAGCCCTGGGCATGGATGGTGCGGGCGACCAGTTCCTTGCCGGTGCCCGACTCGCCGCTGATGTGCACCGGCGCCTGGCTGCGGGCGACCTTGGCGATGGTCTCGCGCAGGCCGACCATCGCCGGGGATTCGCCGAGCAGCAGCAGCGTGCCTTCGGGATTGGCCTGCCGGCTGCTGTTGAGGTCCAGCGCCTGGCGGACCAGGCCGCGCAGCACGGTCAGGTCGACCGGCTTGGTCACGAAGTCGAAGGCGCCGCTCTTGAGGGCCTCCACCGCCGCTTCGACGTTGCCGTAGGCGGTGATGACCGCGACCGGGGTGGTCGGGAAGCGGGTGGCGATCTCGGCCACCAGGTCCAGACCCGAGCCGTCGGGCAGGCGCATGTCGGTCAGGCACAGGTCGTAGGCCACCGTGCTCAGCATTTCCCGGGCGACAGCGAGGTTCGGCGCCGTGTCCGTGCGCAGTCCCATCCGTCCCAGTGTCACGACGAGAAGCTCGCGGATGTCGTGTTCGTCGTCGACGATCAGCGCGCTGCGTTGCTCGGCCATGGTGCCCTCCTGCGTCAATTTTAGCCCAGCTGCGGCAGTACGGACAGCAGTTTTTGAGATGGATTGGACGAAAGGGCAGCCCTATGGCGATCAGGCGGGCAGAAGGGTGTGCTGGCCGGGCATCGTGATCCGGAAACAGCAGCCGCCCCCGGGCAGCGGCACGTGTTCGAGCGTGGCCCCGTTGGCGCGGCACAGCTCGCGGGCGATGTACAGGCCCAGGCCGGTGCCGTGTTCGGAGGTGGTGAAGAACGGGCGGAACAACTGCGGGACCACGGCTTCGGGGATGCCCGGGCCGCGATCGATCACGTCGATGACCGGTGCGTCGTCCAGCCGGTAGGCGTGCAGGGTGATGCGGGCGGCCTCGCCGGGCAGGTGGCCGTGGCGGCGGGCGTTCTGGACCAGCGCGGTGACGATCTGGTGCAGGTGCTTGGGATCGATCAGCGCCGGCACCAGGGGCTGTGGCGCCGCCAGCGCGATGTTGCCGGTTTCGTCGGGCGCGCTCTGCTTGAATTCCTCGATGAAACCGCGCAGGAAGCCGACCAGCTCGACGTGCTCGGCGGTCGCGCGCTCGCGCCGGGCCAGGCCCAGCACGCTCTCGACGATGGCATTGGTGCGCATGCACTGCTGGTGGATGATCTGCGCCATCCGGCGGTCGCCGTCTGGCAGGTCGCGCGACTCCTCCAGCAACTGCGCGGCGTAGCTGATCGCCGCCAGCGGGTTGCGGATCTCGTGCGCCAGGCTGGCGGAGAAGCGGCCCATCGCGGTCAGGGTCAGCGATTCGGCGCGGCGCGAGACCAGCGAGGTGTCGTCGAGGAAGATCAGGGTGTCGTCGCCCTTGGCGAACAGGCGGGCAAAGCGCGGGACGACCTCGAACTGGTCGTTGCCCAGCCGCAGCGGGGTGTCGTTGGGCAGGCCATTGCGCAGCCATTCGCTGAGGCGCAGGGCGAGTTCCGGGGCGGCCTCGACCAATCGCCGCGTGCCCGCCGCGCCTTCGCCGAGGAGCAGCATCGCCGCTTCGTTCGCCAGCTTGATCTCGGCCTCGCGGTCCACCAGCAGCACGCCGGTGCGCATGCGCCGGATGATCAGTTCGTTGACCTCGGCCAGCCGGGTCGCCTCGGCGCCGCGGCGCTCGGCCAGCGCTTCGGTGGCGCGCATCTGCAGGCGCAACTGGTGGGTGAGGGTGGCGATCGCCAGAAAGCTGACGGTGAACATCATCAGCTCGGCCATCGGCCGGGTGGGTTCCTGCTCGATCACCAGGGTCCAGAAGTAGGCGGCGGCCAGTCCGGCGGCCGCGGACACCGCGACCCCCAGCCCCAGCCGCAGCGGCAGCAACAGCGCCGCCGAGCCGACGTTGAACAGCAGCATCAGCGCCACGCCCGAGGCGGCCTGCGGGATCGCGTGGGCAGCGAGCGCCGCGACCAGGATGTCGATGCCCACGCCGACCAGGGTCGGCGCGAGCGTGCTCCGGGCTCGCCGGGCCTGTGCCAGCAGCACGATCGCGGCCACGAGATAGCCCGCGGCCACCCCGCCGACCAGCATCCCGTGGTCGTCCCGGGGCGGGAGCGCGACCACAGGCCCGAACACCAGCAGCGCCAGCAGCCCGGCTTCCAGCACCCGGTACAGCGCGAACAGGTAGAGCTCGCGCCGTGCGTATTCCTGTGCCGGCGAAGCGGGGGCGGAGGTTGGGCTCAAACCCGGGGTCTCTGGTGGAACGAGGGGCGAGTATAGGCGGCCGGGACCGGGTCCGCCGCCGTTCGACCATGGTCCGGGCTGGCCCGGACCCGGCGCATCGGCGAGAATAGCCAGCTGTCCGCGCCCCTTTCCGCCGTCCCAGGCGCCCGTGGCCGCGCGGCCGACCGCACCCCGGTGCGCTCGCCCTTTCCCGCATGGAACCGACATGAACTTCCACGAATATCAGGCGAAGCAGTTGTTTGCCGAATACGGCATCGCAGTCCCGGCCGGGCGCGTCGCGCGCACCCCGGAGGAGGCCGTCGATGCGGCCAAGGCCATCGGAGGCGATTTCTGGGTCGTCAAGGCCCAGATCCACGCGGGCGGCCGCGGCAAGGCCGGCGGCGTCAAGCTCGCCAAGACCTACGACGAGGTCCGCGACTACGCCAAGGGCATGCTCGGCACGAAGATGTCGACCTACCAGTCCGCGGGCGTCGCGCTGCCGGTCGACAGCGTGCTGGTCACGCAGGCCACCGACATCGCGCAGGAGCTCTACCTGTCGGTGCTGGTCGACCGCAGCAGCAAGGCGGTCACCTTCATCGCCTCCGCCGACGGCGGCGTCGAGATCGAGAAGACCGCGGTCGAGAACCCCGACGCGATCAAGACCCTGCACGTGAACTACGTCCAGGGCCTGCAGCCGTACCAGTGCCGCGACATGGGCTTCGCCCTCGGCCTCAATGCGAAGCAGGTCGGCCAGCTGACCAAGATCATGCTGGGCCTGTACCGCCTGTTCAACGAGAAGGACCTGGCGCTGGTCGAACTCAACCCGCTCGCCATCCTCACCAACGGCGACCTCGCCGTGCTCGACGGCAAGATCAACTCCGACGACAACGCGACGTTCCGTCATCCGGAACTGGCCGCGATGCGCGACATTCGCCAGGAGGACGAGACCGAGGTGCTGGCCAGCCAGCACGACCTCAACTACGTCACGATGGACGGCAACATCGGCTGCATGGTCAACGGCGCCGGCCTCGCGATGGCGACGATGGACGTGATCAAGCTCAACGGCGGCGAGCCGGCGAACTTCCTCGACGTCGGCGGCGGCGCCAACAAGGAGCGCGTGACCGAGGCGTTCAAGCTGATCCTCCGCGATCCCGACGTGAAGGCGATCTTCGTCAACATCTTCGGCGGCATCGTCCGCTGCGACATGATCGCCGAGGGCATCATCGCCGCGGTGAAGGAAGTCGACGTGAAGGTGCCGGTGATCGTGCGTCTCGAAGGCACGAACGTGGACGCCGGCAAGGCGCTGCTGAAGTCCTCGGGCCTTGCCATCATCCCCGCCGACGACATCAACGACGGCGCGAAGAAGGCCGTCGCGGCCGTCGCCGCCTGATCCGGGATTTTGTAGGGCGGGTCTCGACCCGCCTCCAACGCATACAGGAAAGGCGGGTCGAGACCCGCCCTACGGGATAAAAGCAATGTCCGTCCTCGTCAACAAGAACACCAAGGTCATCGTCCAGGGCTTCACCGGCCAGCAGGGCACCTTCCACGCGCAGCAGATGCTCGACTACGGCACTCAGGTCGTGGGCGGCGTCACCCCGGGCAAGGGCGGCACCGAGCACATCGGCCTGCCGGTCTTCAACACCGTCGCCGAAGCCGTGAAGGCCACCGGCGCCGACGCCTCCGTCATCTACGTGCCGCCGCCGTTCGCGGCCGACGCGATCATGGAAGCGGCCGACGCCGGCATCAAGGTGATCGTCGCGATCACCGAAGGCATCCCGGTGCTCGACATGCTGCGCGCCAAGAACGCGCTGAAGGGCTACCCGGACACCGTGCTGATCGGCCCGAACTGTCCGGGCGTGATCACGCCGGGCGAATGCAAGATCGGCATCATGCCGGGCCACATCCACATGCCGGGCAAGATCGGCATCGTCTCGCGCTCCGGCACGCTGACCTACGAAGCCGTGAAGCAGACCACCGACGCCGGCCTCGGCCAGTCGACCTGCATCGGCATCGGTGGCGACCCGATCAACGGCACCAACTTCATCGATGCGCTGAAGCTGTTCCAGGACGACCCGCAGACCGAAGGCATCATCATGGTCGGCGAGATCGGCGGCAGCGCCGAAGAAGAAGCCGCCGAATACATCTCGAAGCACGTGACGAAGCCGGTGGTCGGCTTCATCGCTGGTGCCTCGGCCCCGAAGGGCAAGCGCATGGGCCACGCCGGCGCGATCGCCTCCGGCGGCACCGGCACCGCCGAGGGCAAGTTCGCCGCGCTGGAAGCGGCGGGCGTGACCACGGTGAAGTCGCCGGGCGACCTCGGCGCCGCCATCGCGAAGCGTCTGGCGAAGTAATCCGCGCACGATTCGCGCCCGGCGCCGCGCCGGTTCGCGCAGTCCGACGAAGGCCGCCTCCGGGCGGCCTTCGTTTTGCCTCGCCGTGGCCGGTACCACGACATTTGGTGTTGACCCTCTGCGGCGAGCCCATTATGTTGTGCGCGTCGAAGGTGCCGACTCCGCCCGGAGTCGGCTGAAATGGGAATCCGGTGCGGCAGGCGACCTCGGTCGACCGCCCATTCCGGAGCTGCCCCGCAGCGGTAACTGGGAACGACCCGCGTCAATGGCACTGGCTTCGCCCGCAACGGGCGCGCCGGGAAGCGACGCGCAGTAGGTGCGACTCCGGTCGCGTGCCCGTGAGCCCGAAGACCTGCCTCGACCGACGCCTTCCTTCCGGCGTCGTCTGGCCACCGTCTCCGCGGGGAGCGCAGGTCGACGTCGTGCGATGCGCCGCGTGCGCACGCCGGCTCGTGCCGTTTCGCCACCGCGTCGATGCAGGCCCGCCCGAGGGGGCGGGGGCCGGCGTTGTGCGCGACCCGTCGTTCCCCCGCGATGCCGGTCGTCCGTCCGCGTCCCCTCCGCGCCCGGTCGCATGCGCCGCTCCCGCTCCCTCTCCCTTTTTCCGGAGAGCCCGCATGCGCCACGACACCCTCCTCGCCACTTCCCCCATCCCGTCCGTCGCGACCGTCCCCGTCCGCCAGGCCGATTTCGCCCTCGTGCCGCCGCACGCGCCCGTCACCATGACCGTGACCAAGCGCGACGGCCGCCGCGAGCCGGTCGACGTCGGCAAGATCGTGCGCGCCGTGCAGCGCTGCTGCGACGGGCTCGACGACATCGATCCGATGCGCGTCGCGCTGAAGACCATCGCCGGCATCTACGACGGCGCGACCACGCGCGAGCTCGACGAACTCTCGATCCGCACCGCCGCTGCGTTCATCGCCGACGAGCCGCAGTACGCGCGCCTCGCCGCGCGCCTGCTGTCCGGCTGCATCGACAAGGAAGTGGCGGGCCAGGGCGTGCACTCGTTCTCGCAGTCGATCGCGCTGGGCGCGGAACTCGGCCTGATCAACGATCGCCTGCGCCAGACGGTCGAGCAGCACGCGCGCAAGTTCAACGATGCGATCGATCCTGCGCGCACGCGGCGCTTCGAGTACTTCGGCCTGCGCACGCTGCACGACCGTTACCTGCTGAAGCATCCGCAGCGGCGCACGGTGATCGAGACGCCGCAGCAGTTCTTCATGCGCATCGCGGTGGCGCTGAGCGAGACGCCGGGCGACGCGCTGGAACTGTACCGGCTGATGTCGTCGCTGGATTACCTGCCCAGCTCGCCGACGCTGTTCAATTCCGGCACGCGCCACGAGCAACTGTCGTCGTGCTTCCTGCTGGATTCGCCGCAGGATTCGCTCGCCGACATCTACGCGCGCTACGCCGACGTCGCGCAGCTGTCGAAGTTCTCCGGCGGCATCGGCCAGGCGTATTCGCGCATCCGTTCGCGCGGCGCCCTGATCCGCAGCACCAACGGCCGCGGCAACGGCATCGTGCCGTGGCTGAAGACGCTGGACGCCTCTGTCGCGGCGGTGAACCAGGGCGGCAAGCGCAAGGGCGCCGCCTGCATCTATCTCGAGACCTGGCACGCGGACATCGAGGAATTCCTCGAACTGCGCGACAACACCGGCGACGAGATGCGCCGTGCGCACAACCTCAACCTCGCCAACTGGATCCCCGACCTGTTCATGCAGCGCGTGGAAAGCGACGGCGACTGGTCGCTGTTCGATCCGGACGCGGTGCCGGCGTTCGTCGACCTGTGGGGCGAGGCCTTCGAGCGCGCCTACGTGCAGGCCGAGCTGCAGGGGCTCGCGGTGCGCACGGTCAAGGCGCGCGCGCTGTACGCGCGGATGATGAAGACGTTGGGCGAGACCGGCAACGGCTGGATGACGTTCAAGGATGCGTCGAACCGCACCTGCAACCAGGTCGGCCCCGGCCGCACCGTGCACCTGTCGAACCTGTGCACCGAGATCCTCGAGGTTACGTCGTCGGACGAGACCGCGGTGTGCAACCTCGGCTCGATCAACCTCGCGCAGCATGTCGCCGAGGACGAACGCGGCGCGCCGGTCTTCGACTTCGACAAGCTCGCCGAGACCGTGCGCGTGGCCGTGCGCCAGCTCGACCGTGTGATCGACCTGAACTTCTACCCGATCGAGACCGCGCGGCGCTCCAACCTGCGCTGGCGCCCGGTCGGGCTGGGCGTGATGGGCCTGCAGGACGTGTTCTTCCGCCTGCGCCTGCCGTTCGATTCCGCCGAGGCGCTGGCGCTGTCCACGCGCATCTCAGAACGCATCTACCTGCATGCGCTGGAGGCGTCGTGCGACCTTGCCGAACGCCACGGCGCGCATCCGGCCTTCGCCGAGACGCGTGCCGCACAGCATGCATTGCAGTTCGACCTGTGGGGCGTCGAGCCGTCCGAACGCGACGTCTGGGCGACGCTCAAGGCGCGGATCGCCGCGCACGGCCTGCGCAACTCACTGCTGATCGCGATCGCGCCGACCGCGACCATCGCCTCCATCGCCGGCTGCTACGAGTGCATCGAGCCGCAGGTCAGCAATCTGTTCAAGCGCGAGACGCTGTCCGGCGATTTCCTGCAGATCAACCGTTATCTCGTGCGCGAGCTGAAGCGCCTCGGGCTGTGGACCGACGCGACCCGCGACGCGATCAAACTCGCCGAAGGTTCGGTGCAGGGCATCGACGGCCTGCCCGACGTGCTCAAGTCGATCTATCGCACCGCATGGGAGCTGCCGCAGAAGGCGCTCATCGACCTCGCGGCTGCGCGCGGACCGTACATCGACCAGTCGCAGTCGCTCAACCTGTTCATGGAAAGCCCGAACATCGGCCGGCTGTCGTCGATGTACATGTACGCCTGGAAGGCCGGCCTGAAGACGACCTACTACTTGCGCTCGCGGCCGGCGACGCGGATCGCGAAGGCCACGGTGTCCGCCGCGACGCCCGCCGAGGCGGCGCGCGAGTACTCGCCGCAGGAAGCGCTCGCGTGCTCGCTCGAGAACCCCGAGAGCTGCGAAGCCTGCCAGTAACGCCCGTTCTCCTTCCCCGCGCTTGTCTCTTTCCCGCATCGCGCTTGTCTCCTTCCCCCGCGTGCGGGGGAAGGCCGGGATGGGGCATCGCATGTGCTTCCGTCCCGTCGCCCCCACCCCAGCCCTCCCCCTCGATGCGGGGGAGGGGGAGAACTTGTCCCATGACCACGCCCCACCTGCTCGATCCCGGCTTCGCACTGACGCTGCGACCGATGCGCTATCCCGCGTTCTACGACATGTACCGCGACGCCATCCGCAACACGTGGACGGTGGAGGAGATCGATTTCGGCATCGATCTCAACGATCTGCAGCACAAACTCGCACCAGCCGACCGCCACCTCGTCGAACGCCTCGTCGCGTTCTTCGCGACCGGCGACAGCATCGTCGCGAACAATCTCGTGCTCAATCTCTACCGGCACATCAACGCGCCGGAAGCGCGGATGTACCTGTCGCGGCAGCTCTACGAAGAAGCGCTGCACGTGCAGTTCTACCTCACGTTGCTGGATGCCTACATCCCCGATCCCGAGCGACGCAATGCCGCGTTCTCGGCGATCGAGACCATTCCCTCGATCCGCGCCAAGGCAGCGTTCTGCTTCCGCTGGATGGATTCGATCGAGTCGCTGGACCGCCTCGACACCCGCGAGCAGCGTCGTCGCTTCCTGCTCAACCTGATCTGCTTCGCCTGCTGCATCGAAGGGCTGTTCTTCTTCGCGGCGTTCTCGTACGTGTGGTTCCTGCGCTCGCGCGGCCTGCTGCCGGGGCTCGCGGCCGGCACCAACTGGGTGTTCCGCGACGAATCCGGGCACATGGCGTTCGCGTTCGAGGTGATCCGCACCGTGCGCCATGAGGATCCGGGTCTGTTCGACGCCGCGCTGGAACGTGACGTGCGCCGGATGCTGCACGAGGCGATCGAGGTCGAGGCCGCGTTCGCCGACGACGTGCTGTCGGGCGGTGTGAACGGACTGTCGCCCGGCGAGATGCGCGAGTACCTGTGCTACGTCGCCGACCTGCGCCTCGCCGCGCTGGGGCTGGCGCCGGAGTTCGGCGCGAAGAATCCGTTCCCGTTCCTCGACCTGCAGGACGTGCAGGAACTGACGAACTTCTTCGAGCGCCGCGTCTCGGCGTACCAGGTCGGGATCGCCGGCGCGGTGGCGTTCGACGATGCGTTCTGATCGTCGGTGAACGGGTGTTACCCCCACCCCGGCCCTCCCCCGCGAGCGGGGGAGGGAGAAGGGCGCGCCGCGGCCGTCGCCTGTTGCACGGGCAGCAACATTGAGTCGGCGCAGAAGCAAGAAGTCTGCGCGGCAGGAAGAAGTCGACGCAGCAAGAAGAAGGTGGCGCCTGGGTAATGCCTCGCCACTTTCCACTCCCTCCCCCGCCAGCGGGGGAGGCCGCGGTGGGGGCGCACGCCTGATCCCGCCATGCGGGATTTCCCGACGGACAAGAGACGCGGAGAAGCGTCCACTTCTCTCCTCGCCAGTCGAACGGGAGTGCAGGATGAGAGCAGGACAGAAGCGCGATTTCGCGCGCGCACTGCGTCGGAACATGACCGATGCCGAGACGGCGCTGTGGCGACGCCTGCGCCGTCGGCAATTGCAGGGACATCGCTTCCGGCGGCAGTGTCCGATCGGACGCTACGTCGTCGATTTCGTCTGCATCGAACGGCGCCTCGTCGTGGAGGTCGACGGTGGCCAGCATGCCGGTTCGACGCGGGATCCCGAGCGGGATGCCTGGCTGCGTCGGCAGGGCTTCCTGGTCCTGCGTTTCTGGAATAATGAGGCTCTGGAACAGATCGAGGGCGTTTGCGACATGATCCTGGAATCGCTGTCGAAGCTCACCCCTTCCGGGCTTCTCCCGCTCACGCGCGATGGTGCAGAGTGGATGCCCCGCGGAACCGACGGGAGCGCGGGATGACCACCCTCCGCATCGCCCTTGCCCAGTTCGATTTCCCCGTCGGCGCGGTGGCGCGCAACGCCGAGCGCATCGCGTCGATGATCGCCGAGGCCCGCGACGAACACGGTGCCGACATCGTGCTGTTCCCCGAACTGGCGCTGTCCGGCTATCCGCCGGAAGACCTGCTGCTGCGCCCGGGCTTTCTGCGCGATTGCGCGCAGGCGCTGGAGACGATCGCGCAGGCCGCCACCGGCATCGTCGCCGTCGTCGGCTGGCCGCAGGCCGCCGGCAGCGTGGTCTACAACGCCGCCAGCGTGCTCCGCGACGGCCGCGTCGAACGCACGTACCGCAAGCGCGAACTGCCGAACTACGCGGTGTTCGACGAGCGCCGCTACTTCGACGTCGATCCCGATCGTGAGGACTGCGTGTTCGAGGTCAATGGCGTGTCGGTCGGGCTGATCATCTGCGAAGACCTGTGGTTCGCCGAGCCCATCGCCAGCACCGTGCGCCGGGGCGCGCAACTGGTGCTGGTGCCGAACGCCTCGCCGTTCGAGCGTGACAAGCACGCGCAGCGCGATGCGTTGCTGGCGCAGCGCGCGCAGGAGACCGGCGCCGCGATCGCCTATCTCAATGTCGTCGGCGGTCAGGACGCGCTGGTGTTTGACGGCGCCTCGGTCGTCGCCGACGGCGACGGCACCGTGCATCCGGCGGCGGCCGCGTTCACCGACCAGTGGCTGGTGGTCGATCACGACGCCGATACGCGCCGGTTCGCGCCGGTGCAGTGGATGGACGACGGCGACGAGAGCCGCGACGCGCTGGCCTGGCGCGCGATCGTGCGCGGCATCCAGGACTACTGCCGGAAGAACGGCTTCGCCGACGTGTGGCTGGGGCTGTCCGGCGGCATCGATTCGGCGCTGGTGCTGGCGCTGGCGGTCGATGCGCTGGGCGCCGAGCACGTCACCGCGGTGCGGCTGCCGTCGCGCTACACCGCCGGGCTGTCGAACGACCTCGCCGACGAGCAGTGCCGTGCGCTGGGCGTGAAGCTGCTGGCGGTGCCGATCGAGAAGCCGTTCCAGGGCTACCTCGACGCGCTGGCGGACACGTTCGCCGGCAAACCGGTGGACGTGACCGAGGAGAACCTCCAGTCGCGCTGCCGCGGAGCGATCCTGATGGCGCTGGCGAACAAGTTCGGCGGCCTGCTGCTGACCACCGGCAACAAGAGCGAGTACGCGGTCGGCTACGCCACGATCTACGGCGACATGTGCGGCGGTTACGCGCCGATCAAGGACCTGTACAAGACCGAGGTGTTCGCGCTGTCGCGCTGGCGGAATACCGTCGGCGGCGCGCCCGCCGGCTCTTCGGGGGGCGTGATCCCGCCGGCGGTGATCTCGCGGCCGCCCACCGCCGAGCTGCGCGAGAACCAGAAGGACGAGGATTCGCTGCCGCCGTACGACGTGCTGGATGCGATCCTGCTGCGCCACGTCGACCAGGAGCAGTCGCGCGACGAGATCGTCCGCGCCGGTTTCGACGCCGCGACCGTGGACCGCGTGCTGCGGTTGGTGCGGATCAGCGAGTGGAAGCGGCACCAGGCCGCGCCGGGGCCGAAGATCTCGCGCCGCGCCTTCGGCCGCGAGCGCCGTTACCCGATCACCAACGGCTACGGCGCATAGGGCGGGCCCCGGCCCGCCGTCCGTCCGTTTTCGACACGCCTCCGCATGCGCTGGTACACCGCCGACTTCGACCGGATGTCGTGGCATGACGTCCACGTGCACGGGTTCCGGATCGTCGAAGGCGAGCACGGCACGGCCGAACTGCAGCTCGACCTCGACTTCCTGCTGGAGTGGCCGGGGGCATCGTCGGGCGACTTCCGCGTTGCCCAGGCCATGCTGCAGTTCCACGAGGTCTTCGGCCTTCGCTTCGCGCTGGATTACGTCGCCTGCAGCGCCGGCATGACGCCATTCGCGATCGACCGCATCGCCCGCGAGCCATTGCCGGGACGTGCGGACGACGCGGACGCGCCGATCGACGCCGACCTGCATGGCCCATGGCGCTGGCGCATCGAGCTGGCATGGCCGGAGGGCGGTCTGGACTTCGAGGCGTCCGGCTTCACCCAGTGGCTGGTCGGCGAGGTGGTCGAGCAGCCAGGGCAATGGCTGGCGCCCGACCAGCGACTGTAGGCCGTTTCGCCCGGAACAAAGGATTCTGCCCACGAAAAAGCCGCCCGGAGGCGGCTTTTCGGGATGCGCTGTCGGCCAAGGCTCAGTGCGGATCGTTGTCCAGCGCCGAGCGCTCGCGCGCGAACGGGTTGAGCTTGCGGAAGTTCGACGGGTAATCCGGCCAGGCGTCGCCGTTGGCCAGCCACGGGTGGTTCGCGTCGCGCTGCTGCAGCGCCTGGCGGGCGCCGTCGGCCAGCGCGGTGTTGCCGAGGTGGGTGTAGGCCTTCGCCATCACCGCGATGCCGTCGGCGTCGTAGCGGCTGTCCGGGTAGGTCTCGCGCATGTACTTGGCGCGCTCGATCGCGGCGATCCACGCGGTGCGGCGCAGGTAGTACAGCGCGCTCTCGATCTCGTGGCGGGCGAACAGGTCGCGCAGGTCCTTCATGCGCTGGGCCGCGTCGGCGGCGTAGCGCGAGTTCGGGTAGCGCTCGGTGACGGTCTTGAAGTCGTTGTACGCCTGCTGCGGCGTCGCCAGGTCGCGGCGGCTGGCGTCCAGCTTCCACACGCGCTGCAGGAAGACCGTGTCGCGGCTGGAGTTGACCAGGCCACGCAGGTAATAGAGGTAGGGCGCGTTGCGGTGGGTCGGGTAGGTGCGCAGGAAGCGGTCGATCGTCGAGATCGCGTCGTCGTTGGTGCCCTGCTTGTACTGGGCGTAGGCGGTCTCGATCAGCGCCTGCTCGGT
The DNA here is from genome assembly GCF_056313665.1 of Lysobacter sp. DMC104. Taxonomy (NCBI): domain Bacteria; kingdom Pseudomonadati; phylum Pseudomonadota; class Gammaproteobacteria; order Lysobacterales; family Lysobacteraceae; genus Lysobacter; species Lysobacter sp. DMC104. Next base: position 64,191 of record NZ_JBQUZW010000013.1, read on the forward strand.
GTACGGGCCGTAGGGGTACTGCGCGACGAGGCGCTTGAAGGTCTGCACGGCGCTGTCGTAGTTGCCGTTGCGGATCGACTGCTGGCCCTTGGCGTACAGCTCGGCGACCGGGACGCCTTCGTTGGCCTTCTCGCCCTTCATCGCCCCCCGCATCCGGGCGCAGCCGGAGGTACCGAGCGCGAACAGGACCACCAGCAGCAGGACAGGACGCAGGAAGGCGGAGAACGACGGGCGGCGAAGGAGCATGCGGGCTGCTGCGGTGCGGGACGAGCGGGCGATAATAGCAGCCCGGGCCGCCCAGCCCCCTTAACCGCGCGAAACCGCGCCCGCCCAGGAGTCCCCGCATGCCAGCAGCCCCCATCGCGCCCGCCCCGGCGCCGCGCACCGCACAGGTGCCCGATGCGGCCGCCGGGCGGCGTTTCGACGCCGTGCTGGCCGAACTGTTCCCCGAATACTCGCGGTCGCGGCTGGCGGAGTGGATCAAGTCCGGCGACGCCCGCTTGGACGGCCGCGAGGTGCGGCCGCGCGATCCCGTCCGCGGCGGCGAGACGGTCAGCCTGACCGCGGTGCTGGAGATCCAGACGCATTCCGAGCCCGAGGACATCGCGCTCGACATCCTCCACGAGGACGAGCACGTCTTCGTGCTGGACAAGCCGGCCGGCCTCGTCGTCCACCCGGGCGCCGGCAATCCGGCCGGCACGCTGGTCAACGCGTTGCTGCACCGCGACCCCGCACTGGCGGCGCTGCCGCGGGCGGGCATCGTCCATCGCCTCGACAAGGACACCTCGGGCGTGATGGTGGTGGCGCGGACGCTGCCGGCGCACACGGCGCTGGTCGAACAGCTGTCGGCGCGCGAGGTCCATCGCCAGTATCTGGCGGTGGTGGTCGGCGCGCTGGTGTCCGGCGGCACGGTGAATGCGCCGATCGACCGCCACCCGCGCGATCGCCTGCGCCAGGCCGTGCGCGAGGACGGGCGCGAGGCGGTCACCCACTACCGCCTGCGCGAACGCTTCCGCGCCCACACCTTGCTGGAGTGCCGGCTGGAAACCGGCCGCACCCACCAGATCCGCGTGCATATGGCCCACATCAAGCATCCGATCATCGGTGATCCGCTGTACGGCGGGCCGCTGAAGCTGCCGAAGCAGGCGACCGAGGATCTGGTCGCCGCGCTGCGCGGCTTCCGCCGGCAGGCGCTGCACGCCGAGGTGCTGGAGTTCGTCCACCCCGTCAGCGGCGAGCCGATCCGCTGCGCTGCGCCAATGCCCGCCGACATGCAGGCGCTGGTCGCCACCCTGCGCGAGGACACCCGCGAGGCCGAGGAACGCGCCCGGTGAGCGGTACGCCGGCCACCGGCCCCTTCCTGTCCGCCGACTGGCCGGCGCCGCCGGGTGTGCACGCCTTCACGACCCTGCGCCACGGCGCGGGCGTCTCGTCAGCGCCGTTCGACACCTTCAACCTCGGCAACCGCACCGCCGCGGACGGCGACGACCCGGCCACGGTCGAGGCCAACCGCGCCGAGCTGGTCCGTCTGGCCGGCCTGCCCGCCGTGCCGCACTGGCTGAAGCAGGTGCACGGCACCGACGTCGTCCGGGTCGAAGGCGACCCCCGCCCCAACCCTCCCCCGCAGGCGGGGGAGGGAGACCCGCAGGGAGACGTTGTTCTTCCCCCTCCCGCGCGCGCGGGGGAGGGCTGGGGAGGGGGCGCCGAGCCGGTCGCCGACGCGTCGGTGACGTCCGTCCCCGGCACCGTGCTGGCGATCCTGACCGCCGACTGCCTGCCGGTGGTCTTCGCGTCCGACGCCGGCGACGAGATCGCCGCTGCCCACGCCGGCTGGCCCGGACTGTCGGCCGGCATGCTGGAGGCGACCGTCGCCGCCATGCGCACGCCGGCCGCGCGGCTGGTGGCGTGGATCGGCCCCTGCGCGGGCCCGGCGCGCTACGAGATCGGCGCCGAGGTGCGCGACCGCTTCCTCGCCCACGATGCGGAGGCCGCCCGCGCCTTCGTGCCGACCCGGCCCAGCCACTGGCTGGTCGATCTGCCGGCGATCGCGCGGATGCGGCTGGCGCAGGTCGGCGTGACCCGCGTCCACGGCGGCGACCTGTGCACGTTGTCCGATCCGGCGCGCTTCTTCTCGCATCGCCGCGACGCCCGCACCGGGCGGATGGCGACGCTGGTCTGGATCGACCGGTGACCGACCCGGCGGCGCCCCTGTTCCCGCGGGTGCTGGGACCGGACTTCGACAGCCTGCCACCCACCGTGAGGCGGCTTCATCTCGCGCCCGGCGCGGCACGCTGGCAGGGCGAAGTCGTGGTCGAACGCGGCCGGCATCCGCTGGCCCGGCTGTTCGCGTGGGTCACCCACCTGCCGCCGGCGGGCGCGGGGCCGGTGGTCGTGGAGATCGACACCGTGGACGGCCATGAACGCTGGGTCCGCCGGATCGGCGGCCGCGCCATGCCGTCGCGGCTGTGGGCCGGGCAGGGCGCGATGGCCGGCCTGCTGTGCGAACGCCTCGGCGCGGTGCTGTTCGGGTTCGTGATGCATGTCGAGAGCGATGCGATCGTCTGGCGGGTCGCGCGGGTGCGCGTGTTCGGCTGGCTGCCGCTGCCTGCGCGCGGGTTCGCCGGCGTGGTCGCGCGCGAGTCCGAGCGCGACGGCCGCTACCGGTTCGACGTGCGCGCCGAACTGCCGGTCGCCGGCCTGCTGGTGCACTACCGCGGCTGGCTGGACGTGCCGTGACGCCGCCGCTTCCGATCGATGCCGGCGACAGCGCATCCCCGACCGGCGCGATCATCGTCTTCGACGGCGTCTGCGTGCTGTGCAGCGGCTGGATCGATTTCCTGCTGAAGCGCGACCATCGCGAACGCTATCGCTTCGCCGCGATGCAGGGCGACACCGGCCGCGCGCTGCTGGCGGCGCACGGCCTCGATCCCGACGATCCGGTGTCGTTCCTGCTGATCGAACACGACCGCGGCCCGGTGCCGCGGGTGTCGACCGATACCGTCGCGATCCGCCGCGTGCTGGCCGGACTGGGCGGCGCGTGGCGGCTCGCCGCGCTGTCGGCACTGGTCCCGCCGTTCCTGCGCGATCCGCTGTACCGCTTCATCGCGCGGCATCGCTACCGCTGGTTCGGCCGCCACGACGCCTGCCGCCTGCCGGACCCGGCGCAGGCCCACCGCTTCCTGTAATCGTTCCCCGACGGCGGCGCGCGGTGCACCTTGGAAACGAGGGCGCGGCCCCAATCTCCGGAAGATCGCGGCACGGCCGCCCCCTTCTTCCGGAGTCCCCGCCATGCGCATGGACAAACTCACCTCGCGGTTCCAGCAGGCCCTCGCCGACGCGCAGTCGCTCGCCGTCGGTCGCGACCACAACGTCATCGAGCCCGCGCACCTGCTGGTCGCGCTGCTCGACCAGCAGGGCGGCGGCACGCGGCCGCTGCTGGCGCAGGCCGGCGTCAACGTGCCGGTGCTGCGCGAACGCCTCGGCGAAGCGCTGGAGAAGCTGCCGAAGGTCTCCGGCCAGGCCGGCAGCGTCAACGTCGGCAACGACCTCGCGCGCCTGCTCAACGTCACCGACAAGCTGGCGCAGCAGCGCGGCGATGCCTTCATCGCCAGCGAACTGTTCGTGCTGGCGGCGCTGGAGGACGGCGGCGACGCCGGCCGCGCACTGAAGGCGGCGGGCGCGAACAAGGCGAAGCTCGAAGCCGCGATCGACGCCATGCGCGGCGGCGAGAAGGTGCAGAGCGAGAACGCCGAGGACCAGCGCCAGGCGCTGGAGAAATACTGCATCGACCTCACCGCACGCGCCGAGTCGGGCAAGCTCGATCCGGTGATCGGTCGCGACGAGGAAATCCGCCGCACCGTGCAGGTGCTGCAGCGGCGCACGAAGAACAACCCGGTGCTGATCGGCGAACCCGGCGTGGGCAAGACCGCGATCGTCGAAGGCCTGGCCCAGCGCATCGTCAACGGCGAAGTGCCCGAAGGCCTGCGCGGCAAGCGCGTGCTGTCGCTCGACATGGGTGCGCTGATCGCCGGCGCCAAGTTCCGCGGCGAGTTCGAGGAGCGGCTGAAGGCCGTGCTCAACGACCTCTCGAAGAACGAGGGCCAGATCATCCTGTTCATCGACGAACTGCACACGATGGTCGGCGCGGGCAAGGCGGAAGGCTCGATGGACGCCGGCAACATGCTCAAGCCCGCGCTCGCCCGCGGCGAGCTGCACTGCATCGGCGCGACCACGCTGGACGAATACCGCAAGTACGTCGAGAAGGACGCCGCGCTCGAACGCCGCTTCCAGAAGGTGTTCGTCGGCGAGCCGAGCGTGGAGGACACGATCGCCATCCTGCGCGGCCTGAAGGAAAAATACGCCGTGCACCACGGCGTCGAGATCACCGACCCGGCGATCGTCGCCGCGGCCACGCTCTCGCACCGCTACATCGCGGACAGGCAACTGCCCGACAAGGCCATCGACCTGATGGACGAGGCCGCGTCGCGCATCCGCATGGAGATCGACAGCAAGCCCGAGGAACTCGACCGCAAGGAGCGCCGGCTCATCCAGCTCAAGATCCAGCGCGAGGCGCTGAAGAAGGAGAAGGACGACGCGTCGAAGCAGCGCCTCGCCGACCTCGAAGGCGAGATCGCGAAGCTCGAACGCGAGTTCAACGACCTCGAGGAGATCTGGAAGGCCGAGAAGGCCGCGGTGCACGGCACCACGAAGGTGAAGGAGCAGATCGAGGCCGCGAAGCTCGAACTCGAGGCCGCGCAGCGCCGCCAGGACTACGCCAAGATGAGCGAGATCCAGTACGGCCGCATCCCGGAGCTGGAGAAGCAGCTGCAGGCGGCGCAGGCGGCCGAGACGCAGGGCTTCCAGTTGCTGCAGGACAAGGTGACCGACGAGGAGATCGCCGAGGTGGTCTCGCGCTGGACCGGCATCCCGGTGTCGAAGATGCTGGAAGGCGAGCGCGAGAAGCTGCTGAAGATGGAAGACGCGCTGCACGGCCGCGTGGTCGGGCAGGAAGAGGCGATCAAGGTCGTCTCCGATGCCGTGCGACGTTCACGCGCGGGCCTGAGCGATCCGAACCGCCCGAGCGGCTCGTTCCTGTTCCTCGGCCCGACCGGCGTGGGCAAGACCGAGCTGTGCAAGGCGCTGGCCGAGTTCCTGTTCGACAGCACCGATGCGATGGTGCGCATCGACATGAGCGAGTTCATGGAGAAACATGCCGTGTCGCGGCTGGTCGGCGCGCCTCCGGGCTATGTCGGCTACGAGGAAGGCGGCTACCTCACCGAGGCGGTGCGCCGTCGTCCGTACAGCGTGATCCTGCTCGACGAAGTCGAGAAGGCGCATCCGGACGTGTTCAACATCCTGCTGCAGGTGCTGGACGACGGTCGCCTCACCGACGGCCAGGGCCGCACGGTGGACTTCCGCAACACCGTGATCGTGATGACCTCGAACCTCGGGTCGCAGATGATCCAGGAGCTGAGCGCCGACGACACGCCCGAGGGCTACACGAAGATGAAGGCGACGGTGATGGGTGTGGTGCAGGCGCACTTCCGCCCGGAATTCATCAACCGGCTCGACGACATCGTCGTGTTCCATCCGCTGGACAAGGCGCAGATCCGCGAGATCGCGAAGATCCAGCTGCGCGGGCTGGAGAAGCGGCTGGCCGAGCGCGGCATCCGCCTGGAACTGGCGGAGAAGGCGCTGGATTTCCTCGGCAACGTCGGGTTCGATCCGGTGTATGGCGCGCGGCCGCTGAAGCGCGCGATCCAGCAGCAGATCGAGAACCCGCTGGCGCAGAAGATCCTCGGCGGCGACTACGGCAACGGTGACGTGGTGCGCGTCGATGCCGATGCCGGCCGGCTGGTGTTCGGCAAGGCCTGACCAAGGCCTGTATTCAGGTCGCGTCGGGGGCGTCCCCGGCGCGGCCTTCCAGCGCGGCCACGCGCGCTTCCAGCGCTTCGATCCGTGCCAGCAGCGTGTCGACCATGTCGTCGTCGCGGGCGCGCGACGGCGCGGCCTCGGCGAGGCGTTCGGGCATCGCTGGTTCGCCGCACAGCAGGTGCGCGTAGCGGTCCTCGCGCTGGCCCGCGGCGCGCGGCATCAGCCGCACCAGCGGCGCGTCACGCTCGGCCAGACGCTCCAGCGCGTGGCGCACGTCGTCGACGCCCGCGAAGCGATGCAGCCGCTCGCTGCGGGCCAGCAGTTCGTGCAGCGTCTGCGGGCCGCGCAGCAGCAGCAGCGCGACCAGCGCGGTCTGCGCCGAAGTCAGGTCGTAGACGCGATCGAGCTTGTGCTGGTAGCGCTCGGCGCGGGCGCCGTATTCCGACTTCACCAGGCCCCGCGGCTCCATCTGGCGCAGCGCGTGGCCGATCTCGCCGGTGTCGTAGCTCGTCACCGGGTCGCGCGCGGTCTTCTGGTTGCAGGCCAGCTGGATGTTGTTGACCGTCAGCGGATAGACGTCCGGCGTGGTGGCCGCCTTCTCGGCGAGGCTGCCGAGGATGCGCGCCTCGACCGGTGTCAGCTGCGGCGGCAGGGCGGGGGTGTCGGACGGAGCTTGCATGATCGCGGCCTGGGGGTTCGGGCGAAGTCCACGATTCTAGCGGGATCGCCGCATCGGCCGCCTTCGCTGTGTCTGCGTTCATCCGTGCGGACGCAGCCTGTCGCCACCCGATCACCCGCTGCCGACGCAGCCGAAGGAGTCCCCCATGCGCAGCATCCGCCTCGGCGCCCTGGCCCTGTGCCTGGCGCTCGCGTCCACCGCCGCGATGCCGGCCATGGCCGCCGGCACCACCACCTGCAAGATGAGCTACAGCCTCTCGGGCTGGTCCGCGTTCTACAAGACCGCGAGCGGCACCGGCACCGTGACCTGCAGCAACGGCCAGAGCATGAGCGTGGCGATCGTCGCCAAGGGCGGCGGCCTCACCGTCGGCAAGTACCGCATCGACCACGGCTTCGGCGAATTCGCCAACGTCTCCGACATCCGCGATGTGCTGGGCAGCTACGCCACCGCCGAAGCGCATGCCGGCGCCGAGAAGAACGCTTCGGCGCAGGCCATGACCAACGGCGATGTCTCGCTCGCGTTGTCGGGCAAGGGCAAAGGCTGGTCGCTGGGCGTCGCCTTCAGCAAGTTCACGATCAAGCGGCGCTGATCCTCCCTCCATCGACGCCGCTGCGCCCCGGCCCCGGCCGGGGCTTTTTTTCGCCCGCGCGCCGCCGTTCGTTCGCGATCAGTTTGCCGCCGGCAGCTGGCCGCGCCGGTAGGCGGGCATCGCCGCGATCATCTCGCCCAGCGAATGCGCCAGCGCGTGCTCGGCCAGCAGCGCGGCGTCGGCGCCACGCTGCAGCAGGTGCTTCACCGCGGCCTCGCTGTGCGCGCGGGCCAGCACCGGGATCGGGTGCGGTCCGGTCTTCAGCCGCTGCGCGACCTTGCCGGCCTCCAGCGCGTCGGGGATGGTCAGCACCGCCAGCGAGGCGTCCAGCGGCATGGCTTCGGCCAGCACGTCGTCGTCGGCGGCATTGCCGCGGATCGCGGCGTGGCCGGCGGCGCGGGCGTTGATCACGCGGTCGCCGTCGGTGTCGATCACCAGGAACGGGATCTCCGCGCGCTGCAGCACGTCGGCCAGCTTGGTGCCGACCTGGCCGTAGCCGACCAGCAGCACGTGGCCCTGCGGCGGACGCGTCGCGGTGGCGACGGGCGCCTCCGGCTCGGTCGTCCGTCGCGCCATCGCGGCGACGAGCAGTGGATTGAGCATGATCGAGAGGATCGCGCCGGCAAGGATCAGGTCGCGGGCGTGTCCGGACAGCACACCCAGCGCCACGCCGAGGCCGGCGAGAATGAAGGAAAACTCGCCGATCTGCGCCAGGCTGGCGGCGATGGTCAGCGCCACGCGGTTGGGCCGGCCCAGCAGGCGGACCACGGCCCACGCCGCGATCGACTTGCCGACGACGATGATCGCCAGCGTCTCCAGCACCTGCAGCGGATGTTCCAGCAGGATGTGCGGGTCGAACAGCATGCCGACCGAGACGAAGAACAGCACCGCGAACGCGTCGCGCAGCGGCAGCGAGTCCTCGGCGGCCTTGTGCCCGAACGGCGATTCGTTGAGCAGCATCCCGGCGAAGAATGCGCCGAGTGCGAACGACACGCCGAACAGCGACGCCGCGCCGAACGCCACGCCGGTGGCGCTGGCCAGCACGAACAGCGTGAACAGTTCGCGCGAGCCGGTGCCGGCCACGCGTTCCAGCAGCCACGGCAGTACGCGGCGGCCGACGATCAGCATCAACGCCACGAACGCGCCGACCTTGGCGAACGTCACCAGCAGCGGGCCGAGCACGCTGCCCTCGCGTGCGCCGTCGCCCCCGGCGAGCGCGGGCACCATCACCAGCGCCAGCACCATCGCGAGGTCCTCGACCACCAGCCAGCCCACCGCGATGCGGCCGCGGTCGGTGTCGAGCAGGCGCACGGATTCCAGCGCGCGCAGCAGCACCACCGTGCTCGCGACCGACAGCGACAGGCCGAACAGCACGCTCTCGGCGTTCGTCCAGCCCAGCCGCGTGCCGAGGAACCAGCCCATCGCGGTGGCGACGGCCATCTGCACCAGCGCGCCGGGCAGCGCGATCCGGCGCACTGACATCAGGTCGCGGAAGGAGAAGTGCAGGCCGACGCCGAACATCAGCAGGATCACGCCGATCTCGGCCAGCTGCGGCGCCAGCGTCTGGTCGCCCACGAAACCGGGCGTGTACGGGCCGGCGATCACGCCGGCGAACAGGTAGCCGACGATCGGCGAGAGCCGCAGGCGATGCGCGAGGAGGCCGAAGAAGCACGCGAGCACGAAGCCCGCGCACAGCATGGCGATGAGCGAGGTGTGATGGGGCATGCCTGCACTATACGGAACGGTCGCGGCGCTCCCTGTCTGCACGTTCAGGCGCGGCCGTGGCCTTGCAGGGCGGCCGGTCGCCGGTCAGGTCCGGATTTGCTGCTGTGCAAAATGACAGCCCCCCGGTGCCCGCCTACAGTCCGATCGCCATTCGGTACCGTATTGAAACAGGCTGGAACGGGTCGAAACCGGTTCCGTCGGCCCGGAGCGGTCCGAAGCGGCATTCCCTTTCATTTTCATTGATCGAAAACGACTCCCAGGAGGGGCGGATGAATCGTCGGACGTGGGCTCGCCTGTTGGCGACCCTGATGCTGTGCCTGAGCGCGATGGTCGCCAACGCGCAATCGACCTACACGCAGACCAAGTACCCGATCGTGCTGGTGCACGGCCTGCTCGGGTTCGACTCGATCCTCGGCGTCTACGACTACTGGTACGGCATCGGCGACGAGCTGAAGGCCGGCGGCGCCAAGGTCTACACCGCCAGCGTGTCGGCCAGCAATTACACGGAAGTGCGCGGCGAGCAGCTGATCGGCGACCTCGACCGGCTGCGCGCGGTCACCGGCGTGCAGAAGTTCAACCTGATCGGCCACAGCCACGGCGGACCGACGGTGCGCTACGTCGCCTCGGTGCGCCCGGACCTGATCGCCTCGGTCACGGTGCTGGGCGCGCCGAACACCGGCGCGCCGATGGCCGACCTGCTCAACACGTCGTTGCCGCCGGGATCGCCGCAGCGCGACACGGTCGCGGCCTTCGTCAACGCGCTGAGCAGCTTCCTCGCCGCGCTGTCGGGCAACAGCGATCCGCAGAACGCGCTCGGTGCGCTGGCGTCGCTCAGCACTTCCGGCGCGACCCAGTTCAACCAGCGCCATCCGCAGGGCAAGCCGACCACCAGCTGCGGCAGCGGCCCGGAAACGGTCAACGGCATCCGCTACTACTCGATGAGCGGTACGTCGGTGCTCACCAACCTCCTCGACGTCGGTGACGGCCTGCTGGGCGTCGGCAGCCTGGTGTTCGGGTCCGAGTCGAACGACGGCCTGGTCGGCCGCTGTTCGTCGCACTGGGGCACGGTGCTGCGCGACAACTACCCGTGGAACCACCTCGACGAGGTCAACCAGGTGTTCGGCCTGCGTGGGCTGTTCTCCTCCAGCCCCGCGAGCGTGCTGCGCGCGCATGCGAACCGCCTGAAAACGCTCGGCCTGTGAGCGGACGGCGGCGACCGATCGTCATTGCCATCGCCGCGGTGCTGGGCATCGCGGCGATGGCCGGCGGCTGGCAGGCGATGCATCCGGCCACGGATGCGTCGCCGACCGGCGAGGCGCGCGATGCGCCGATGTCGCCGGCGACGGACGCGGGCGTTTCGCCCGCGCCGTCGTCTTCCGGCGACGCCCCCGGTTTCTCGATGGCGCAGAGTTCGCTGCGCGGCAGCGAGGTCGACGGCGGGCTGTCACTCGACGCGACCGGCCGCGTGGTGCCCGACCTCGCGATGCGGCGGCTGTTCGACTACCACCTCAGCCTGATCGGCGAGCGCGACCCGGCGCAGATCCGGCAACTGCTCCAGACCTATCTCCAGCAGCGCTTCGGCGCGGCGCAGGCCGCGGAGGCGCTGGCGTATTTCGATCGCTATGCCGCCTATCTCAAGCGACTGGCGGACGCGCGCATCGACGCGCTGGCCCGCCCGCAGGATCGCTTCGACAAGACCGTGGCCCTGCGCCGCGAGCTGCTGGGTGAGGCGCTGGCGACCGCGTTCTTCGCCGAGGAGGAAGCGCTGGGCCGGCTGACGCTGGCGCGGATGCGCATCGCCGGCGACACCGCGCTGTCGGCCGACGAGAAGGCGCGCCGGCTCGCGGCGCTGGATGCCGACGCCGGCTATGCGCAGCGGCAGGAGGCCGACACCGCCAGCCTCGTCGCGGCGCAGGACGGCGAGCTTGCGCGCACGCATGCCGACCCGCGCCAGCGCGCGGAGGCGCGCGAGGCGCTGTGGGGCAAGGATGCGGCCGAACGCCTGGCGAAGCTGGACGCCGAACGCGCGCGCTGGAATGCCCGCATCGCCGACTACCTGCAGGCCCGGGCGCGCATCGACGCCGATCCGCGCCTGTCCGAGGCCGCCCGCGTGCAGGCCCGCGCGGCGCTGCGCGCGCAGCGTTTCGACGCCGCCGAGCAGCGGCGCATCGTGTCGCTGGAAGCGATCGGGCAGCTCAAGCCCGGCGGCTGAGCGGCGCAGGTCGTCGACTTCGCCGTCGCGATTTTCTCTTCTCCCTCGAAAACGAAACGGCCCCCGCGAGCGGGGGCCGTCGTCGTCGTGCATCAGGCGAAGCGGCTTACCACTTGAAGCCGACGCGGCCGTAGACGTACGCGCCGTTGAAGCCGTTCGGCGAGGTGCTGCTGTAGGGCAGCTGGCCGTTGGTCGCGTTCGCGAACAGCACTTCGTCCGGGTACGAATCCAGCACGTTGTCGGCGCCGAGGGTGAAGTCCCAGTTGCGCAGGCGCCAGGTGCCGGCCAGGTCCAGCGTCCACTGCGGGTCGAAGGTCTGGTCGCGCGAGGTGTCGGCCGGGTTGTTGCCGAACAGCACGCTGAACTTGCCGTAGCGGGTGGCGTTCGCGGAGAACTTCCAGTTACCCAGGGTGTAGACGCCGCCGAGCTGGAACTTGTCGCTGGGCGCGCCGACGGTGAGCCGGCCCACTTCCACGCGGCCGATGCGCACCGCGGTCGGGTCGATCGCGGTGAGGGCGGCCGGGTTCGGCGCGATGCGCTCCACCGTGGTCTTGTTGTGGTTGTAGCCGGCGGTGAGGTCGAGGCTGCCGTCGCCGATCAGCCAGCGGTAGGTCGCGATGGCGTCCACGCCGCGGGTGCGGGTGTCGATGGCGTTGGTGAAGTAGCGGCCGCCGCCCAGCGCCGGGTCGACGTTGGCGTTGAGGTAGGCGCGCACCGCGGCGGAGGTCAGGTTCTCCGACAGCATGATGCGGTCGTCGATCGAGATCTGGTACGCGTCGACGGTGATGTAGAGGTTCGACACCGGCTTCAGCACCAGGCCCAGGCTGAGGTTGCGCGACTTCTCCGGCTTCAGCGGCTCGGCACCGAGGGCGATGGCGGCGGGATCGTTGACGCGGAAGGTGCGGATGTCGAACGGCACGCCGCCGATGAAGTTGGTGGCGGTCGAACGGAAGTACTGCTGCTGCAGCGACGGTGCGCGGAAGCCGGTCGACACCGTACCGCGCACGGCGACGGCGTCGCTGAAGTCGAAGCGGCCCGACAGCTTGCCGGAGGCGGTGCTGCCGAAGTCGCTGTAGCTTTCGTTGCGCGCGGCGAAGCCGAGGTTGAAGCGGTCGGTGATGTTGGATTCGAGGTCGAGGTAGGCCGAGTAGCTCTCGCGGCTGAAGTCGCCGGCGTCGGCCGGGCGGAAGCCCGGGAACACCTGCGAGCCCGACGGTGCCGGGGTGCCGCCCGGCAGCAGCACGCCGCCGTTGAGGTAGGACGAGGGTTCGCCCGCGGACTGGCGGAAGCCTTCGCCGCGCCATTCCAGGCCCCACGCCACGTTCAGCGGCGTCGCCAGCCACTTCACGTCGAATGCGCGGGTGACGTCGAGGTTCAGCACGTGCTGGGTGATCTGCAGGTCGCCGGCGTCGAACTTGGTCGGCGAGGCGGTGCCCATGCTGCGGTTGAGGCTGTGCTCGACGCCGAAGCTCAGGTCGTTGCGGCCGTAGTTCACGCTCAGGTCGACGTCCCAGTCGAGCACGGTCAGGCCGCGCAGGCCGACCACGGCGGCGCGGTCCTCGGCGATGTTGCGGATCTGCGGCAGGAAGCCGTCCGGATAGATCGCCGGGACGTTGCGGGTGTCGGCGGCGGTGCGGAAGAAGCCGTTGGACAGCGCGTCGCGGCGCGCGGCGTTGGCGAAGCCGTAGAAGGTCAGGGCGTCGTTGACCGGCAGCTCGGCGTTGGCCGAGAACGAATACTGTTCGATCTCCGGATCGCCGAAGCGCTGCACGACCTTGCCTGGCGGCGGTGCGGTGGCCGGCCAGGTGGTGACGCCGGGGGCGAGGCGGTATGGCCGGGCGCGATCGGTCTGGTCCTGGTTGCGGCCTTCGGCGGCGAGGTGCACGAAGCCCTCGGCGCCCAGCTTCAGGCCGATGTCGCCCGACAGCTGCACGTTGCGGCCGTCGCCGGCGCTGTACTGGCCGGCGACCAGCTGCGCGCTGCCGCCCTCGTCGCCATTCTTCAGCACGATGTTGATCACGCCGGCGATGGCGTCGGAGCCGTACTGCGCCGAGGCGCCGTCGCGCAGCACTTCGACGCGCTGGATGGCGGAGATCGGGATGGCGTTGAGGTCGACCGGCGACGAGCCGCGGCCCTGGCTGCCGTTGAGGTTGATCAGCGCGGTGGTGTGGCGGCGCTTGCCGTTGACCAGCACCAGCACCTGGTCGGGCGCGAGGCCGCGCAGCTGCGCCGGGCGCACGGCGTCGGTGCCGTCGGTGATGGCCGGGCGCGGGAAGTTCAGCGAGGGCAGGGCGCGCGACAGCGCGTTGGCCAGTTCGGTGGTGCCGGTGGCTTCCAGCGCCGCCGGGGTGATGACGTCGATCGGCGACGGCGAGGTGGCGACGGTGCGGGTCGCGGTGCGGGTACCGGTGACGACGACCGTTTCGAGGCTGCTGTCGTCGGTGGTCTTGTCCTGGGTTTCGGCCTGCGACTGGGCCTGGGCCAGGGCCGGGGCGGTGTTCAGCGCGAGCAGGAGGCCCAGCGCGAGCGGGTGGCGGATCATGACGGGTTCCTTGCGTGGGGATGACAGGACTGTCCGATCTGGTGTAGCACACGGGTTTCCGGAGGGTCAACGCATGCATCGGCATGGAAAGATGCATGCCCCCGCCCCGGCGGCCCGGCGTACAATCGCCGACCGCCCGCTGCCGCGGGTCCCGCGCCACGCACCCGTCCCCGCATCCCCATGATTTCCTTCCGCAATTTCGCCCTCCGCCGGGGCGAGCGCCTGCTGTTGTCCGATGTCGACCTGACCATGCATGCCGGTTGGCGCGTGGGCGTGGTCGGCCGCAACGGCACCGGCAAGTCCTCGCTGTTCGCGGCGCTGATGGGCGAGGTCGAGCCCGACAAGGGTGACCTGGACCTGCCGGGCAAGGCGCGGATCGCCAGCGTGGCGCAGGAAACGCCGTCGCTGCCGGACCCGGCGCTGGACTTCGTGCTGAGCGGCGACGCCGCGGTGCACGCGGCGGTGCAGGCCGAGGCGAATGCGTTCGCCGCCGAGGACTGGGAAGCCGTCGCCGAGGCCCACCACCGGCTGGAGGAACTCAACGGCTACGACGCCAGCGCCCGCGCCGGCAAGCTGCTGCACGGCCTGGGCTTCCCGGCCGAGACCCACCCGAAGCCCGTGTCCGACTTCTCCGGCGGCTGGCGCGTGCGCCTGAACGTGGCGCGGGCGCTGATGACGCCCAGCGACCTGCTGCTGCTGGACGAACCGACCAACCACCTCGACCTCGACGCCGTGGTCTGGCTGGAAGACTGGCTGCGCCGCTATCCCGGCACGCTGCTGGTGATCTCGCACGACCGCGAGTTCCTCGACAACGTCGTCACCCACATCCTGCACCTGCACGACGGCAAGGCGAAGCTGTACGTCGGCAACTACACCCAGTTCGAGCGCCAGCGCGCCGAACACCTGCGGCAACAGCAGATCGCGTTCGAGAAGGAACAGGTCGAGCGCGCGCACCTGCAGAAGTTCATCGACCGCTTCAAGGCCAAGGCCAGCAAGGCCAAGCAGGCGCAGTCGCGCATGAAGCGGCTGGAGAAGCTGGCGGGCACCGAGGCGGTGCGCGCCGAGCGCGAGTTCCGGATCGAGTTCCCGGCGCCGTCGAAGATGCCGTTCGCGCTGATGCGGCTGAACGACGCTGACTGCGGTTACGCATCAAAGCCCCTCTCCCCCCGGGAGAGGGGTTGGGGAGAGGGCCCCGGGCAGGCGTCGACGTCGGCGGCCGCCGCACCCTCATCCGGCGCTTCGCGCCACCCCGGATCGAGTCCGGGGCAGGCGCTTCTCCCGGAGGGAGAAGGAGAAAGCAAGATCATCCTCCACGATGTCGGCTTCGGCCTGGAGGCCGGCGACCGCATCGGCCTGCTCGGCCCCAACGGCGCCGGCAAGTCGACGCTGGTGAAGACGCTGGTCGGCGAACTGCCGCTGCTGGCGGGCGAGCGCTATGCCCACCCGGACCTGCGCATCGGCTACTTCGCGCAGCACACGGTGGAATCGCTGGTGGCCGGCACCTCGCCGATCGACCACCTGCGCGAGCTGTCGCCGGACACCGTCACGCAAGCGTTCCGCGACTTCCTCGGCAAGTGGTATTTCCCCGGCGACCGCGCGTTCGAGAGCATCGACGGCTTCTCCGGCGGCGAGAAGGCGCGCCTCGCGCTGGCGCTGATCGCGTGGCGGCAGCCGAACGTGCTGCTGCTGGACGAACCGACCAACCACCTCGACCTGGACATGCGCGAGGCGCTGGCCGAGGCGCTGAGCGACTTCGAGGGCGCGATCGTGATGGTGTCGCACGACCGGCACCTGATCGGTCTGGTCTGCGACACGTTCGTGCGCGTGGCCGACGGCGTGGTCGAGCCCTTCGACGGCGACCTCGACGAATACGCCGCGTGGCTGCGGACCCGTGCCGCCGCCGATCCGAAGAAAGCCGACGCAAAGAAGATCGAAGCGAAACCGGCTGCGGCCGTACCCGCCCCGGCGCCTGCGCCCGCGGCACCGGCGAAGAAGATCAACCCGCACAAGCTGGCGAAGCTGGAGGCGCGCGTCGCCGAGCTGGAAACGCGGCTGGCGGCGATCGAGGTGGAACTGGGTGAACCCGCGGCCTACGCCGACGGCGGCAAGCGCGCCGCCGACCTCGGCCGCGAGCAGCAGACCCTGCGCGCGGAACTCGACGCGGCCGAATCCGAGCTGCTGGCGCTGTACGGCTGAACGTCGCGGCCGGCGCGCTTCAGCCGACGGCGCGCAGGTGCGGTGCGCCGGTGGCTGCGGTGTTCGTCCGCTCGTAGAGGGTGTACAGCGACATCTCCTCCAGTTCGATGCGGTCGCTCAGCAGCGATTCGACCACGTCGAGATCGCGCATGAACGCTTCGCGGGTCGAGGTGGTCACGTAGATGCCGTCGTAGTGCTTCACGAACAGCAGCGCGAGGCGCGCGATCCCGGCCATGCGCGCATGCGCGCGCTCCAGGCGCTGGCGCGCGGGCGCATCGTTCTCCAGCGCATTCAGCACGGGGCCGTAGAAGTGCGCGTCCTCTTCCTCGATGTGCCGCACCAGCTCGTCGCGCAGCCGCAGCAGCAGGCCCGGGATGCGCTGGTAATGCCGATGGATCGCGAGGTCCTCGAGCCGTCCCAGCAGGTCCCTCAGGAGGGCGTGGTCGGCGATGAGGTGGGGAATGAGGGCGGGATCGTGCTCGGACGACGACGCGTCCGTCCGAGGCAGGTTGCCGCCGATTTCGGTGGGTGTTTCAGCGGAATTGCGATTGAACCTGAACATCGAATCGACCTCTTGGGCACTGCGCCCGGTGACTTGCATGCTTGCGATCCGCGTCCTCGAAACGTCATGCGTTTCTTCGTCTGCGACCCCCCGGGCGATGTCGATGTTCCGACGCCGTGTTCCCGCAATCGGAGAAAGAGCAAGCGCGGTGCCAGATCGCGCCGCATTTTCGTGCAATCGGTTGCAGTTCCTGCATTGCAGTCTGCACGTTGGCCGCTTTTTCGCATGCGGATCGCTGCTTCACGCGTCGTGCGCGACGCATCCGGATGAATGCGAATCATGGTCCGTTGCGTTTCTCGAACGCGCTGTACGCACGAAAGACAACACCCGATGTGCCTGAATTCCACGGCACGTCGAGGTGTGTGACGCAACGCGGCAGATCGGTCGGAATGCATGCTGTCCCGCGTCGATGCGGGACAGAGTTGGCCGGTTTGCGTCGCTTCGATACGTGCGACGGATCGTCTTCATGCGGAAGATCGATGGTGCCTCGCCGTTGCAGCGGGCGGAATGGCATCGCGGGCGTGGCAACCGCCACGCCCGCGATGGGGGGGACTCACTTCGCGATCAGTACCAGCAGCGAACGACCCTGCAATCCATAGACGGTGTATTCACCGCCGATCAGCGTTTCCGAACCCGGCACGACGACGGTGTTCGGACCTTCGTTCCAGGTCGCGGTGTCGGTGACGCGATACCACTGCTTGCCGGTGCCCGGCCACGGCAGGGTGAAGTTCACGTTGCCCGACCAGCCGTTGTAGGCGACGTAGATCGCGCTCGCGCTGTCGCCGAACTCGCTGCCGTCGATGCGCCAGGCGATGGCGTGGTTGCTCGTGCTGCCGAAGTAGGCCGAATCGGCGACGCCGCCGTCCGGCTTGAACCAGCGCAGCTGCTCCATCACGTTGCCGTTGGTGTCGGAGGCCGAGTAGAAGTTGGCCGGGCGCAGCGACGGATGCGCCTTGCGGAACGCGATCAGGCGCGTGGTGAAGGTCTGGAAGTCGGCCTCGACGCCGCTGCGCGTCCAGTACAGCCAGTTCGCCGGCGAGTCGAGGTTGTAGGCGTTGTTGTTGCCGAACTGCGTGCGCAGCGCTTCGTCGCCGCCGGTGAACATCGGCACGCCGGCGCCCAGCAGCATGAACGCCATGCCGGTGCGCGCCGCGCGACGCTGGTCGAGTACCACGCCGCCCTGGTCCCAGCTGTTGTTGTTGTCCTCGCCGCCGTCGGACGGGCCGTACGGCCATGCCTGGCTGTTCTGCTTGCTGTTGTAGGCGTAGAGGTCGTTCAGGGTGAAGCCGTCGTGCGCCACCATGAAGTTGACCGAATGCCACGGCTTGCGGCCGTCGTCGCCGTAGAGATCGGACGAGCCTGCGAAGCGCGAGGCGAGCGTGCCGGTGGTGACGACCTCGACGCCCATCTTGTTCTGCTTCTTGCGCATGGCGTCGCGGAAGGCGCCGTTCCACTCGGCCCAGCCCGACGGGAAGCCGCCGACCTGGTACGAGTTGCCGCCGATCGCCCACGGTTCGGCGATCAGGTCCAGGCCGCTGCCGCCGCCGGCCGGACGCGGCGGCAGTTCGTTGACGATGCGGTTCAGCGCGTTGCCGCTGTCCATCTTGTCGAAGTTGTAGCAGCCATGTTCGCAGGTGTTGCCGAGCACCGAGGCCAGGTCGAAGCGGAAGCCGTCGACGCCGAGCGTGTCGCGCCAGTAGGCCAGCGAGTCGACGATCATGTTCTGCGCGATCGGGTTGCGGGTGTTGTAGTTGCCGCCCACGCCGGTGTTGTCCCACGAGTACTGCAGGTTGCTGGTCAGCGAGTAGTAGGTCGGGTTGTCCAGGCCGCGCCACGACAGCAGGTTGTAGACGGTCAGGCCGTCGGTGCCGCCCCACGCGCCGCCTTCGCCGGTGTGGTTGTAGACCACGTCGATGTAGACCTTGATGCCGGCGTCATGGAACGCCTTCACCATCGCCTTGAACTCGCGGGTCGGGCCGCCGGCGGTCTTGTCGGACGAATAGCGACGGTCGGGCGCGAAGTAGTTGAGGGTCATGTACCCCCAGTAGTTGTCGCCGTCGTCCGAGTTGGGGTTGATGTCGTTCTGGTCGTTCTGGGTTTCCTGCACCGGCAGGAATTCCACCGCGGTCACGCCCAGCCCGGCGAGGTACGAGGCCTTCAACGCGGCGCCGGCGTAGGTGCCGCGCTTCGCGAGCGGCACCGAGGTGTCGTTCATGGTCAGGCCGCGGGCGTGCACTTCGTAGACGATGTCGTCCTTGAAGGCGCGCGTGGGCTTGGTGCCGAACGAGGTGGCGTCGGTCGCCAGCACGATGCCCTTGGGCGCGCAGGCGCCGCTGTCGAGGTTGCGGTAGCTGGCCCCGGAGGCGTAGATCGTGCCGCTGGTGCAGGTGGCCGTGTTCGGGTCCTGGCTCATCTCGCGGGCATAGGGATCCAGCAGCAGCTTGTTGGGATTGAAGCGGTTGCCGTTGGCGTCGATGTCGGTGACGAAGCCGGTCGCGCTGCCCTTGGTCCAGGTGCTGCTGTACGTCCAGTTCGGGCCCCAGGCGCGGTAGCCGTAGTAGACCGGGCCGGTGATGCCGTACGTGGTCTGCAGGGTCGCCACGGACACGGTCTTCGACCAGACGTTGGTCGCCGTGTCCTTGGTCATCACGTAGTTGACCTTCTCCTGCGCGCCCGAGGCGGTCTTGTAGATCCACACCTCGATGCGGGTGGCGCGCGAGGAATACACGCGGAAGGTGATGTTGCTGTTGGTGGCGTCGTATTTCGCGCCGAGGTTCTGCGCGTTGATCGCCGCCTGCGCCGCCTGCGTGGGCAATAGCGCCAGCCATGCGGTCAGCAGCAGCGCGCCGACGGTCCTGATCCAGTGCTGCATCGTCGTGTTCTCCGGGAAGTGGGGGCGCGCGGGTCCTGCGCGCGCCGGCACTATCGCCGGATGTGCGAACGCACATCGCGATGTCGCACGCACCTTCGCGCGCATGCAAACGTATTCACCTTCGCGGCCCGGCAATGGCCCCGGCGCGCCGTCCGTGCGCCCCCGTGCGAGGCCCACGCTTGAAATCGGTAACATGGACGCCAGATTCCCCACCCGTTCCGAGCCTTTCTCCGCGCCCATGCCCATCTATGCCTTCGCGTGCGACGCCTGCGGCCATGCCTTCGACCGCCTGCAGAAACTCTCCGATCCCGATCCCGAGACCTGTCCGGCCTGCGGCGAGCCACGCGTCCGCAGGCAACTGACCGCCCCCGCCTTCCGTCTGTCCGGCAGTGGTTGGTACGAGACCGACTTCAAGAAGGACGGCGACCGCAAGCGCAACCTCGTCGAGAAGGGCGACGCGCCCAAGGCGGAGTCGGCGCCGGCCGCGAAGCCCGAGTCGGCACCCGCGCCCGCTCCGGCGCCTGCCGCCAAGCCCGCCGGCACCTGACCTGCCATTCGGCGCAATGAAAAAGCCCCGCATCGGCGGGGCTTTTTCGTGGGCGTCGCGGGCAGGAGGCGTCAGTGCACGCCGAACCGGCCGCGGCAGCCTTCGTCGACCCACAGCCCGCCGCGGGCGTCGTAGCCCCAGCTGCGGCCCTGCGTGCAGGGCGACTTCGACAGCGTCTCCAGCAGTACCGGCTTGCCTCGGCGGGCGTCCCAGCTGCAGGTCTGGCGACGGCCGTTCTCGCTGCCGCAGGTGGTGCTGTAGCGGCCATTGCTCTGGCCCACGCGGAACACGCCGCGGCAACCCTTGTCGACCCAGATCGAGCCGTTGCCCTGGCCCCAGGTGCTGCCTTCGCGGCAGGGCGCGTCCGACAGCTGGCGGATCAGGTCGGCCTGGCCGTAGAGGTCGCGGCCGCAGGTCTCGTGGTGGCCGTCCGCGCTTTCGCAGCGGATTTCCTTGCCGGAGAACTGCGGCCCGAACTCGGCGCGGCAGCCGCCCGCCACCCAGACCTTGCCCGGGGCCGAGCCCCAGGTGCGGCCGGCGACGCAGCCGGTGTCGGACAGCTGGCGCAGCAGGCGGGTCTGGCCCGGCCACGACACCTTGCAGGTCTCGCGGCGGGTGTCCTTGCTCTCGCAGCGCACGGTGTCCTTGTCGAACAGTTCGGCGCGGGCCTCGGGTGCGACCGGGGCGGTCGCGGCGAAGGCGAGGAACAGGACGGAAAGCAGGCGGAGGTGCGTCATGGGCGGGCCTTGTGGAAGAGCGGGGAAAGAGGCACGGAGCGGTTCAGCGCGGGGCGAACACGGCGCGGCAGCCGTACTTCACCCAGATGCCCGAGCGGCGGTCGTAGCCCCAGGAGTAACCCTGCCGGCATTCGCGGTCGGACAGCTTCTGGACCAGCTTCGGCCCGCCGCGGCTGTGGTCCCAGGGACACTTGTAGTAGCGGCCGTCGACGCTTTCGCAGGTGACCTTGTAGCCGTCGCGCGAACCGTCGGCGACCTCGAAGATGGCGCGGCAGCCCAGGCTGACCCACAGCTTGCCGCCACGCAGGCCGTAGGTGCGGTCGAGCGTGCAACTGGCATTGGACAGCTCGCGCACGACCCGCGGGGTGCCGTGCAGCTGGCTGCCGCATTCGTGGTAGCGGCGATCCATGCTTTCGCAGCGGATCTGCGAGCCGACGGTCTCGCCGTCCACCGAGGCGAACAGCGCGCGACAGCCGCCGGTCACGCGGACTTCGCCCGGAGCGGTCCACCAGTTCTGGTTGGCCACGCAGCGCGTGCCGGAGAGCTGGCGGATGATCTTGGCCTTGCCCGACCACGGCATCGGGCAGGTCTGCGGCTGGCCGTTCGTGCTTTCGCAGCGGATGCCGCCCGCGGTGGTGTCCAGTTCCTCGGTGAACTCGCCGCGGCAGCCGCCGCTGACCGAGATCTGGCCGGCCGACGACCACCAGTTCTCGCCTTCCACGCAGGCGGTGTTCGACAACTGGCGCACCAGCTTCGAGCGCCCGGCCCACGGCGGCGTGCAGCTGCGCTGGCGGCCATCGCTGCTCTCGCAGCGCAGGGTGTTGGCGGCGGCGGCGTCGCTCACGCCGTGGCCGGCCAGCGATTCGGCGATGTCCGCGCGCACCTGGCTGAAGGTCCAGCGCGAGAAGCGCACCTGGCCGAGGTAGAAGCGCATCTGGTCGTCGGGGATGGTGCGGCCGTCGGACTGGTCGCTGTATTCCTGGGTGATGGCCCGGCGCTGCGCGCCTTCGTCCAGCTCCCACAGCCGTTCGGGCGCATAGGCCTTGGCCATGCCCGGCGTCCCGACGTCGCCCGGCGCTCCCGGTTCCTGGGCGGCGGAGAGCGGCACCAGCGCGGGCGCGGCCAGCGCGGCGAGCAGCGCGAAGGCGGGCAGGGCGTGCCGGGCGTACCGGAATGGGCGGCGGAACGTGCGGCGGGGCAGTGCGGACATGCGGTGTCTCCGTGACGGCGGGAATGGCGCGCCGGGCCCGCGGGCCGATCCCTCCGGCCACGTGCGGGCGCCGCAACCGCTAGAATGCCCGGCCCGGCTGACGCCGGACGATCCTACACCCGGAGTTCCCCCCATGCGTACCCATTTCTGCGGCCTCGTCGACGAGGCGCTGATCGGCCAGACCGTGACCGTGTGCGGCTGGGTCAACAAGGCCCGTGCACAGAGCCACCAGGCCTTCGTCGACCTGCGCGACCACGAAGGCATCGTGCAGGTGCTGGTCGAAAGCGACCAGCCCGAGCTGTTCGCGATCGCCGGTGCGCTGGGCGCCGAGGATGCGGTGCGCGTCACCGGCACCGTGCGCGCGCGCTATGCCGTCAACGACAAGATCCGCACCGGCAAGGTCGAGATCGTGCCCATCACGATCGAAGTGCTGAACAAGGCGGAGGCGCTGCCGTTCCACGCGCACGAGAACCCGGGCGAGGACGTGCGCCTGAAGTACCGCTACCTCGACCTGCGCCGCCCCGAGATGCAGCAGGCGATGCGCACCCGCATCCGCCTGGTGCAGGCGCTGCGCCGCTGGCTGGACGAACGCGGCTTCCAGGACATCGAGACGCCGATCCTCACCAAGGCCACGCCGGAAGGCGCGCGCGACTTCCTCGTCCCGGCGCGCATGCATCCGGGCGAGTTCTACGCGCTGCCGCAGTCGCCGCAGCTGTTCAAGCAGATCCTGATGATGGCGGGCTTCGATCGCTATTACCAGATCGCGCGCTGCTTCCGCGACGAAGCGCTGCGCGCCGACCGCCAGCTCGAATTCACCCAGCTCGACATGGAGTTCGCGTGGGTGTCCGAGCGCGACGTGCAGGACACCACCGAAGGCATGATCCGCACCGTCTTCAAGGAGGTGATGGACGTCGAGCTGGCCGACCCGTTCCCGCGCATGACCTACGCCGAAGCCATGCGCCGCTACGGTTCGGATAAGCCGGACCTGCGCATCGCGCTGGAGTTCGTCGACGTCGCCGAGCTGGTGAAGGCCTGCGAATTCAAGGTGTTCACCGACTGGGCGAACCATGCCGACGGTCGCGTGATCGCGCTGCGCGCGCCGGGCGGCGCGACGCTCAGCCGCAAGCAGATCGACGACTGCGGCGCGCACGCCGCGAAGTACGGCGCCAAGGGCCTGGCGTGGATGAAGATCGAGGACGCGGCGAAGGGCCGCGAGGGCATCGCCTCGCCGATCGCCAAGTTCCTCGACGACGCCACGCTGGCCGCGATCGTGCAGGCCACCGGCGCCCAGACCGGCGACGCGATCTTCTTCGGCGCCGCCGATTACAAGACCGCCAGCGACTTCATGGGCGCGCTGCGCCTGAAGCTCGGCAAGGACCTGAACCTCGTCGAGGCCGGCTGGAAACCGCTGTGGGTCACCGACTTCCCGATGTTCGAGTGGGACGCGGAAGCGCAGCGCTACGTCGCCCTGCATCATCCGTTCACCGCGCCGGCGGTCGACGACATCGCCGACCTGCGCGCGAACGCGAAGACCGCGGTCTCGCGCGGCTACGACATGGTGCTCAACGGCAACGAGATCGGCGGTGGCTCGATCCGTATCCACAATTCGCAGATGCAGTCGGCGGTGTTCGAGTTGCTCGGCATCGGTGCGGAGGAAGCGGAGCTGAAGTTCGGCTTCCTGCTCGACGCGCTGAAGTACGGCGCGCCGCCGCACGGCGGCATCGCCTTCGGCATCGACCGCATTGCTGCGCTGATGGCCGGCACCGAATCGATCCGCGACGTCATCGCTTTCCCGAAGACCACCACCGCGCAGTGCCTGATGACCGGTGCGCCGTCGCCGATCCCCGACGCGCAGCTGGCCGAGGTGCATGTGCAGGTGCGTCCGACCGAGGCCTGATGCATCCCGTGGTAGAGCGGCCTGACCAGTCTCCGGCTGTTGAACACCAGGCCGCTGTTTTTCGCTTGATCTCGAAAGAGCAGCGGCCTGGAGGCCGCTCTACCGATCCGGAAACGAGAGGTTCGCGATGACCTACGCCATCCGCCGCGCAACGCCTGCCGACGCCGAGCGCGTCGCCGACATCGCGCGCCGCAACTTCACCGAGACCTTCGGCCACCTGTATCCGCCGGAAGACCTCGCGTACTTTCTCGACACCAGCTACATCCCGGCGACGCAGCGCGAACTGCTCGAAGATCCGCGTTATGCGGTGTGGCTGCTGGAGGACGGCGACGAGGCGATCGGCCATATCCTCGTCGGTCCGTGCGGCCTGCCGCATCCCGAGGCGCGCGAGGCGGACGGCGAGATCAAGCGGCTGTACATCCTCGCCCGCGCCCACAACGGCGGCTGGGGCGCGAAGCTGATGCAGACCGCGATGGACTGGCTGCTGCGCGACGGCCCGCGCACGCTGTGGGTGGGCGTGTGGAGCGAGAACTTCGGCGCGCAGCGGTTCTATGCGCGCTATGGCTTCGGCCGGGTCGGCGAATACCTGTTCCCGGTCGGCCAGACCAACGACCACGAGTTCATCTTCCGGCGCGAAGCGTGAGTGTGGACGCCCGCCCGTTGCGGGTCGCGCTGGTCGGCGATTCGATCCGCATGGGCACCGAGCCGTACGTGCGCGCCGCGCTGCCGCTGGCATGGCAGGTGTGGTCGCCGGCGGAGAACGGCGAGTCCTCGCACAAGCTGCGCGCGCAGCTCGATGCCTGGTTGCCGGCCGGCGCGTTCGACCTGATCCATCTCAACTGCGGGCTGCATGACCTGCGCCACGATCCCGGCCGCGACCGTCCGGTCGCCACGCCCGACGAATACGCCGACAACCTGCGCGCGATCTTCGCCGCGCTGGCCGATCGCGGCGCGACCGTGATCTGGGCGACGACCACGCCGATCGACGAGGTCGCGCACAACGCCACCAAGGTGTCGCGCCGGTACGCCGCCGACGTGCTGGCGTACAACCGCATCGCGATTGAGTTGGCCCGGGCGGCGGGCTTCCGGATCAACGACCTGCATGCCGCGCTGTCGCAGGTGCCGCTCGGCGATCTGCTGCTGCCCGACGGCGTGCATTTCACTGCGGCCGGTTACGCGCGGATCGGGGAACGGGTCGTCGACGCGCTGCGGGCTGCTGCGCCGCCGTCCTGACCGCGACGACCTGTCCTTTCCGGCACGGTTGCGTCGTCGCCGGGACGTGCCCATGTCCGGACGAGTTCCCCGTCAACGCCGAGCCGCGACCCGATGCCGATGTCCGCTTCCCGCCCCGATCCCGACTCCGCCCCCGCCGAAGCGCCTTCGGTCCTGCTGGTGCACGGCATCTGGAACGCCCGCGCCTGGCTGGCGCCGTTCGCCCTGCGCCTGCGCGCCGAAGGCCTGGCGCCGACCGTCTTCGGCTATGCCAGCGTCTGGCGCGACCCCGAGACCGCCGGCGACCGGCTGATCGCGCACCTGCGCCGCCATCCGGTCCGGCATCTGGTCGGCCACAGCCTGGGCGGGCTGGTGATCCTCGAAGCCCTGCGCCGGGCGCCGGACCTGCCGGTGCAGCGGGTGGTCTGCCTGGGCTCGCCGCTGCGCGGCAGCGCCGCCGCCGCCGGGCTGGCGGCCCGGCCGCCGCTGGGGCTGGCGCTGGGCCGCAGCCGGGCGCTGCTGGAGCGCGGTTGCCCGCCGTGGACCGGCGCAGCCGAAGTTGGCGTGATCGCCGGCGACCGCGCCAAGGGCCTGGGCGGCCTGTTCGCCACGCTCGATGGCGCCTCCGACGGCACCGTGGCCGTGGCCGAGACCCGGCTGGAGGGCCTGACCGACCATTGCGTGCTCCCCGCCAGCCACAGCGGGCTGGTGCTGTCGGCCGAGGTCGCCGCCCGGACCGCCCGGTTCCTGCGCGAGGGCCGCTTCGCCGGATGACTGGCGGACGGTGGCCGGCACCGGGACTGGGGTAAAATGCCCGGCTCGGCATTCCGACTCAGGTGCGGTTCACCCATGGGCAGAGGTCCTTCCATCGAAGCGCGCAAGAACGCGGTCGACGCGCAGCGCGGCAAGATCTTCACCAAGATCATTCGCGAGATCGGCGTTGCCGCGCGCGCCGGCGGCGGTGATCCCGCCGGCAATCCGCGCCTGCGCAGCGCCGTCGACAAGGCGCTCGCGGTCAACATGTCGAAGGACGTGATCGAGCGCGCGATCAAGAAGGCCACCGGCGAACTCGAAGGCGTCGAGTACGAGGAAGTGCGCTACGAGGGCTACGCGCCCGGCGGCGTCGCGGTCATCGTCGACTGCCTGACCGACAACAAGGTGCGGACCGTCGCCGACGTGCGCCACGCCTTCAGCAAGTTCGGCGGCAACCTCGGCACCGAAGGCTCGGTGTCCTTCATGTTCAAGAAGACCGGCGTGCTGTCGTTCGCGGGCGGTGCCGACGAAGACAAGGTCACCGAAGCCGCGATCGACGCCGGTGCCGACGACGTGGTGGTGTATCCCGAGGACGGCGCGATCGACGTGCTGACCTCGCCCGACGCCTTCGCCGCGGTCAAGGCCGCGATGGAAGCCGCGGGCCTCGCCGCCGACATCGCCGAAGTGACGTACCGCGCCGACAACGACAGCCCGGTTTCCGGCGAGACCGCGCAGCAGGTGGTCAAGCTGCTGCGCTGGCTGGAAGACCTCGACGACGTCCAGAACGTCTATTCCAACGCCGAACTCGGCGCCGACGCGTACACCTGAGCCTGCAATCGCCGAGCGCATCGACGTGACTCGCATCCTCGGCATCGATCCCGGTTCGCAGCGCACCGGCGTGGGCATCATCGACGTCGATGCGGCCGGCAAGGCGACGCACGTGTTCCACGCACCGATCAAGCTGCTGGTGGCGGACGAGGGCGACGACGATGGCCATGGCGGTTTCCCGGCCAGATTGAAGCGATTGCTCGAAGGCCTCGGCGCTATCCTCGACGCCCATCGTCCCGACGAAGTGGCGATTGAAAAGGTATTCATGGCCCGCAACCCGGATTCGGCGCTCAAACTCGGCCACGCCCGCGGCGCGGCGCTGTGCGCCGTGGTCCAGCGCGACCTGCCGGTGCACGAATACGCCGCGAAGGAAGTGAAGCTCGCCGTCGTCGGCACCGGTGGCGCGGACAAGGCACAGATCCAGCACATGGTCGGACTCATGCTCAACCTCAAGGGCAAGCTCCAGGCCGACGCCGCCGACGCGCTTGCCGTCGCCATCACCCACGCCCACGTGCGCGCGACCGCGCGCCGGCTCGGCGTGGGCACGCGCGAGGCCTGGGGCAAGCGCTGAACGCGCCCGTCCCGACAACATCCCGCATTCCCTTTCCCATCCGCTTCCCTCCGGAGCCCGCATGCATTCCACCCTGCGCCAGAACCTGTTCCTGATCAAGGAACACGCCGGCATCTTCAAGGCCGCCAACAACTACGACGTGTTCGATCCGGCCGGCGGCGCCAAGCTGCTGGAATGCCGCGAGCCCAACCTCGGCTTCTTCACCAAGCTGTTCCGCTTCACCGACTACAAGCGCATGACCCCGTTCGAGGTCGTGCTGACCGGCACCGACGGGCGCAAGGCGCTGACCGTGCGCCGCGGCATCTCGCTGTTCCTGTCGAAGGTCGAGGTGCTGGACGAGAACGGCCGCGTCATCGGCGGCTTCAAGCAGAAGTTCTTCTCGATCGGCGGCGCGTTCCGCGTGCTCGATGCCCGCGACAACGAGGTCTGCGTGCTCAAGGGCAAGTGGACCAGCTGGGAATTCCAGTTCCTCAAGGGGGACAAGGAACTCGCGCGGGTCAGCAAGAAGTGGGCCGGCCTGGGCAAGGAGCTGTTCACCAGCGCCGACAACTACGTGCTGTCGGTTTCCGACGCCGTGGCCCCGGACGACGACGTCCGCATCCTGATCATGGCCGCGGTGATGTGCATCGACATGGTGCTGAAGGAGTGAGTCGCGCCGCCGCGCGACGGAGACGGGCATGATCGGTCGACTCAGGGGTATGCTCGTCCACAAGCAGCCGCCGTGGCTGGTGATCGACGTCCACGGCGTCGGTTACGAGCTGGAGGCGCCGATGAGCACGTTCTACGACCTGCCCGACGTCGGGCGCGAGGTCGTGCTGTTCACGCACTACGCGCAGAAGGAGGACAGCGTGTCGCTGTATGGCTTCCTGCGCGAGGCCGAGCGCAGGCTGTTCCGCGACGTGCAGAAAGTCAGCGGCATCGGCGCGAAGATCGCGCTGGCGGTGTTGTCGGGCGTGAGCGTCGACGAATTCGCGCGACTGGTGCAGGCCGGCGACGTGACCGCGCTGACCCGCATCCCGGGCATCGGCAAGAAGACCGCCGAGCGCATGGTCGTGGAACTGCGCGATCGCGCGGCCGATTTCGCCGGTGCCGGCAACACGCTCAATGTCGGCGCCATCGGCGACGCGCAATCCGAAGCGACGATCGCACTGCAGCAGCTCGGCTACAAGCCCGCGGAGGCCGCGCGCATGGCGCGCGACGCCGCGGCTCCCGGCGACGACGCCGCCACCATCATCCGCAAGGCGTTGCAGTCGGCCTTGCGCTGACCCGCGCCACCCACGAGGGCCTTCGGGCATTCCCGCGATGAGCGATACCCCTTCCCACGACGCTTCCTCCGCCCACCATCCGCAGTCGCACGGCACGGGCGGGCTCGCCGCGCTGGTCGTCGCGGCGGTCGGCGTGGTGTTCGGCGACATCGGCACCAGCCCGCTCTACACGATCCAGGAGATGTTCAGTCCGCACTACGGGCTGGCGCCGGATCCGGCGACGGTGAAGGGCCTGCTGTCGCTCGGCTTCTGGGCGCTGCTGCTGGTGGTCACGCTGAAGTACGTGATCGTGATCATGCGTGCAGACAACGAAGGCGAGGGCGGCATCATGGCGCTCACCGCGCTGGCGCAGCGCAGCCTCAAGAGCGGTTCGCGGCTGAACTACGCGGTCGGCATCCTCGGCATCTTCGGCGCGGCGCTGTTCTTCGGCGACGGCATGATCACGCCGCCGATCACCGTGCTCGGCGCGATCGCCGGCCTCGAAGTGATCTCGCCGGTGTTCAAGACCTGGGTGGTGCCGATCAGCCTGGTCATCCTCACCGGCCTGTTCGCGATGCAGCGCTTCGGCACCGCGAAGGTCGGCAAGGCCTTCGGTCCGGTGATGATCGCGTGGTTCGTGGTGATCGCGGCCTTCGGCGTCCACAACATCGCGCAGCACCCGTCGGTGCTGTCCGCGCTCAACCCGATGTGGGCGCTGCGCTTCTTCATGACCCACAACTGGCATGCGGTGTTCGTGCTCGGCGCGGTGGTGCTGACCGTGACCGGCGGCGAGGCGCTGTACGCCGACCTCGGCCACTTCGGCAAGACGCCGATCCGCTGGGGCTGGTTCGGCTTCGTGCTGCCGGCGCTGGTGCTGAACTACTACGGCCAGGGTGCGCTGCTGCTGGTGCATCCGGAAGCGATCGCCAATCCCTTCTTCATGTCGATCCCGGACTGGGCGCAGATCCCGATGCTGGTGCTGGCGACGATCGCGGCCACGGTGGCGTCGCAGGCGGTGATCACCGGTGCGTTCTCGGTGACCCGCCAGGCGATCCAGCTGGGCTACCTGCCGCGACTGGCGATCAAGTACACCTCGAAGGACACGATCGGCCAGATCTACGTGCCGTCGATCAACTGGACGCTGTTCGCCGCGGTCGTCGCGCTGACCCTGTCCTTCCGCAGCGCGACCGCGCTGGCGACCGCCTACGGCCTGTCGGTCACCGGCACCATGCTGATCGACACGCTGCTGCTGGCGATCGTGGCCTACACGCGCTGGCCGGACACGCGGCGCTGGGTGCTGCCGCTGTGCGCGCTGTTCCTGACGATCGACTGCGCGTTCCTGTTCGCCAACGGCGCCAAGCTGCTGACGGGCATCGGCGCCTGGGTGCCGCTGTTCATCGGCCTCACCGCGTTCACGATGATGCGCACCTGGCGCCGTGGCCGCGAGCTGCTGCGTGCCGAGATCCGCAAGGAAGGCATCCAGGTCGACAGCTTCCTGCCCGGCCTGATGCTGGCGCCGCCGGTGCGCGTGCCGGGCACCGCGGTGTTCCTGACCGCCGACAAGTCGGTGGTGCCGCACGCGCTGCTGCACAACCTCAAGCACAACAAGGTGCTGCACGAGCGCAACGTGTTCCTGACGGTGGAAACGCTCAACGTGCCGTACGCGCCCAAGGACAAGTGCCTGAAGATCGAGGCCATCGGCAACGACTTCCACCGCATCGTGATCCGCTTCGGCTTCATGGAGACGCCGGACGTGCCGCTGGCGCTGATGCGCAGCTGCGACAAGGGCGGCATCCACTTCGACCCGATGGACACCACGTACTTCTCCAGCCGCGAGACCATCATCGCCAGCGCCCATCGCGGCATGCCGGTCTGGCGCGACAAGCTGTTCGCGCTGATGCATCGCAACGCCGCCTCGGCGACCGGGTTCTTCCGCATCCCGGGCAACCGCCTGGTGGAGCTGGGCGCGCAGGTGCAGATCTGACGCAACCCCCGTGCGCCCGGGCCCGCGAGGCCCCGGCGCCGCATTCCCCGACGGCCGCGGCGTCGCCGGGCGCATGCATAATGACGGCATGACCACCGATCGCATCATCGCCTCCGGCGCCACGCGCGAGGACGACCTCGCCGACGCCGGCCTGCGCCCGAAACGGCTGGACGAATACCTCGGCCAGCAGCCGGTGCGCGAGCAGATGGCGATCTACATCGAGGCCACCAAGCGCCGCGGCGAGGCGCTGGATCACGTGCTGATCTTCGGCCCGCCGGGGCTGGGCAAGACCACGCTCAGCCACGTCATCGCCAACGAACTCGGCGTCAACCTGCGCGTCACGTCCGGGCCGGTGATCGAGAAGGCCGGCGACCTCGCCGCGCTGCTCACCAACCTGCAGCCGCACGACGTGCTGTTCATCGACGAGATCCACCGCCTCTCGCCCGTGGTCGAGGAAGTGCTGTACCCGGCGATGGAGGACTTCCAGATCGACATCATGATCGGCGAGGGCCCCGCGGCGCGCTCGATCAAGCTCGACCTGCCGCCGTTCACGCTGATCGGCGCCACCACCCGCGCCGGCCTGCTGACCGCGCCGCTGCGCGACCGCTTCGGCATCGTCCAGCGCCTGGAGTTCTACAGCGCCGAGGAACTCACCCGCATCGTGCGCCGTTCGGCGCAGATCCTCGGCATCGCCTGCGAGCCCGACGGCGCCGGCGAGATCGCGCGCCGCTCGCGCGGCACGCCGCGCATCGCCAACCGCCTGCTGCGCCGCGTACGGGACTATGCGCAGGTGAAGGCTGCCGGCCACATCGACCGCGACGTCGCCGATGCCGCGATGAAGATGCTGAAGGTCGATCCCGAAGGCTTCGACGAACTCGACCGGCGCATGCTGCAGCTGATCCTCGAGAACTTCGACGGCGGCCCGGTCGGCGTGGAATCGCTGGCCGCGGCGCTGAGCGAGGAGCGCGGCACGCTGGAGGACGTGATCGAACCGTACCTGATCCAGCAGGGCTTCCTCGTGCGCACCGCGCGCGGGCGCATGGCCACGCAGAAGGCGTATCGCCATTTCGGCCTGAAACCGCGGGCCCCGGCGCGCGACCTGTTCGCGGAGGGTGGCGACGGTGCGTGATGCGGCGATGGACACGCCCAGGTTCGATGCGGTCGAGTTCAGCTGGCCGACACGGGTCTATTGGGAGGATACCGACGCCGGTGGCGTGGTCTACCACGCGCAGTACCTGGCCTTCCTCGAACGCGCGCGCACCGAGTGGCTGCGCGCGCAGGGATGGGGCCAGGAACGCCTGCGCCGCGAGCACGGTCTGGTGTTCGCGGTGCGTGCGATGACGATCGACTTCCGCCAGCCGGCGCGGCTGGATGACGCCCTCCGGGTCGGCGTGCGGCTCGCCGAATGCCGCCGCGCCAGCCTCGTGATCGCGCAGGCGATCGATCGCGACGGCCGGCGGCTGATCGATGCGGAAGTGCGGGTCGCGGCGCTGGAGGCGTCGACCTTCCGCCCGATGGCGATCCCGGACGATCTGCTGTCGATGCTGCGGTCCCAGGAATCCCCTGCGCCGGGCGAGGCCCGTCGCGACGAACCGAACGTGGAGCGAATCCCGCGATGAACCTGCTGTCCGATGTCCTGCTCACTGCCGTCCAGGCCACCGACCTCCAGCCGCTGCCGGCGCAGGCGCTGTCCGCCGCGGTCCCGGCCGCCGGCGCCGCGCCCGAGGCGGGTCTGAACTACCTGAAGCTGATCGTCGAGGCCAGCCTGCCGGTGCAGGCGGTGATGGCGCTGCTGCTGCTGGCGTCGGTGGCGTCGTGGGTCATCATCTTCCGCAAGAAGCGGGTGCTGGATCGCGCGCAGAAGGAAGCCGACGGCTTCGAGGAACGCTTCTGGGCCGGTGGCGACCTCGGTCGGCTCTACGCCGAGGCCGCGGGCCGCAAGCAGCACATCAGCGGGCTGGAAGCGATCTTCGAAGGCGGCCTGCGCGAATTCAACCGCGTGCGCCAGCGCCGCGGCGTCGATGCCCGCAGTCAGCTCGAAGGCGCGCAGCGCGCGATGCGCGCGACCGCCTCGCGCGAGCTCGACGGGCTCGAACACAACCTCGAATTCCTCGCCAACGTCGGCTCGATCAGTCCCTACGTCGGCCTGTTCGGCACGGTGCTGGGCATCCTGATGTCGTTCCACGGCCTCGCCAGCATGAAGGAGGCGACCATCGCCACCGTCGCGCCGGGCATCTCCGAGGCGCTGCTGGCCACGGCGATGGGGCTGTTCGCGGCGATCCCCGCGGTGTGGGCCTACAACCGCTTCGCCACCCGCGTCGAACGGCTGGCGGTGCGCTACGACGCCTTCGCCGAGGAGTTCGCTTCGATCCTCCAGCGCCAGGCGCACATGGACGAGCACTGACCCCGCGGCCCGCCGCGGACCGTTGACCGCATCGTCCCCGTCTCCCGCCTCACCGGACATCGACCATGGCCCTCCAAGCCGCCGGCCGTCGCCGCAAGCGCAAGCTGAAAGCCGAGATCAACGTCGTGCCGTACATCGACGTGATGCTCGTGCTGCTGATCATCTTCATGGTGACCGCGCCGCTGCTGAACCTCGGCACCGACATCCACCTGCCGCAGTCGCGCGCGAAGTCGCTGCAGACGCCGAAGGACCCGGTGGTGGTCAGCATCTACGCCGACGGCGGCTACGCGCTGATGCTCGAGCGCGGCCGCAACCGCAGCGTCGGCGCGAAGGACCTCGTCGCCGAATTGCGCGCGGTGCGCAAACGCAACGACGACATCACCGTGCTGGTCAACGGCGCCAGCGATGCCAGTTACCAGACGGTGATGCGCGGCATCGACCTGATCAAGGACGCCGGCATCGCCAAGGTCAGCCTGGTCAGCCTGCCGGAGGACACCAAGTGATCCTTCGCGCCGGGCAGCCTTTGGCCGCGGGGCAGGGCGGGGCGTAGATGCGCGAACGTCGCGACGACACCGCGCTTGCGGTCGGCTTCTCGCTGCTGCTGCACCTGGTGCCGGTGGCGGTGCTGCTGCTGGCGTCGCTGCTGCCCGGATCGCCGCCATCGTCGGCCGGCGAGCCGGTGAGCGCGGACGTGATCGACCCGAACGCGCTGCCGGCCGACGTCCTCGCCGCACTGCGGACCCGGCCCGCGCCCGATGCTTCGGCCGAGTCGCCGCCGGAGACGACCCCCGAGCCACCGCCGGAGCCGCTGCCCGATGCGCTGGAAGAAACCCCGCCCGAGGCGCAGCCGCTGCCGCAGGAGCAGTTGCCCGACCCGGACCAGGTCGACCAGCAGGAAGTGAAACCCGACGCGACCGCGGCCGACACCGCGCAGCGCGAGCAGGAGGCGAAGCAGCGCCAGGGCCAGGTCGACCTGACCGCCGAGCGCGAGCGCCAGCAGGCCGAGCAGCGCAAGACCGAGATGCAGCGCCAGCGCGAGCAACAGCTCGCCGACATCCAGCGCCAGAAGGAGCAGAACCAGCGCGAGATCGCGCTCGCCCAGCAGCGGTTGGAACAACTGGCCCAGCGCCGCGCCCAGCAGGCTTCGGCCGCGGCCGCCGCCAGCGCGCCGCCCGGCCAGCGCGGCGCCGATCCCAACACCGGCGAGCTGTATCGGCAGGCGCTGATGGAGAAGATCCGTGACAACTGGACCCGCCCGGACAACGTCCCGCCGGGGCAGGCCTGCAAGATCGTGATCCGCCAGATCCCCGGCGGCACCGTGATCGATGCCCAGGTCGACCCGTCCTGCCCGTACGACGAGGCCGGCCGGCGCTCGGTCGAGGCCGCCGTGCTCAAGGCCCAGCCACTGCCGTACCAAGGCTTCGAGAGCGTCTTCAACCGCACGCTGATCCTGAATTTCCGTGCCGAAGACCGCTGATCGCCGCCCGTTCGACGCATCGTGCGGGTCTCCGTGCGGTCTGCCCGAGTCCGTGTCCGTTCATCTTTCTGACCGTTTTCGCGGCCAAGCTGTCCCCTCGGTCGCCTCCCTTCCACGCGTCCGCCTCCCCGAAATGCCGATGACCCGCATGCCGACGTCCCTGCCGAACCGCGCCCTCGTCCTCTGCCTGCTGCTGCTCGCCGCCGTGCTGCCGTGGGCCGCCTTCGCCCAGCAGCGAGGCCTGGAGATCGACATCGTCGGCGGCAACGCGGCCGCCACGCCGATCGCGGTGGTGCCGATGCCATACCAGGGCGCGGGCACGCCGCCGCCGGCCGACATCGCCGAGGTCGTCCGCGCCGATCTCGCCCGCTCCGGCCAGTTCCGGCCGCTGCCGCCGGCGGACCTTGGCTCGCAGCGACCCAGCCGCGGCGCCGACATCGACTTCGCCTACTTCCGCCAGCTCAAGCAGAACGACATCGTCGTCGGCCGCGTGCTGGATGCCGCCGACGGCGGCTACCGCGTCGAGTACGAGCTGTACGACATGGGCGGCAACCGCCTGCTGGCGTTCGCGCTGACCGCGCGCGCCAACGCGATGCGCGACGTCGCCCACCAGATCGCCGATGCCATCTACGAAAAGCTCACCGGCGTACGCGGCGCGTTCTGGACGCGCATCGCGTACATCGTGCAGACCGGCGTGGGCAAGGGCGCGCAGTACGCGCTGATGATCGCCGACGCCGACGGCTACAACCCGCAGACCATCGTGCGCTCGGACAAGCCGCTGCTGTCGCCGGCGTGGAGCCCCGACGGTCGCAAGCTCGCGTACGTCAGTTTCGAGCGCGGCAATTCCTCGATCGTGGTGCAGGACATCGCCACCGGCGCGCGCGAAGTCGTCGCCGGTTTCAAGGGCATCAACAGCGCGCCCAGCTTTTCGCCCGACGGCCGCCGCCTGGCGATGGTGCTGTCCAAGAGCGGCAATCCGGAGATCTACGTGATGGACCTCGGCAGCCGCGCGCTGACCCAGGTCACCAGCCAGTTCGGCATCGACACCGAGCCGGTGTGGAGCGCCGACGGCAGCTCGCTGTATTTCACCTCCGACCGCAGCGGCAAGCCGCAGATCTACCAGGCCCCGGCGGGCGGCGGTTCGGCCAGCCGGGTCACGTTCCAGGGCAGTTACAACGCCCGCGCCACCGTGTCCGCCGACGGCAAGCGTCTGGCCGTGGCACAGGGCAGTGGCAACGTGTACCGTATCGCGATGCTCGACCGCAGCCTGGGGTCGCCGCGCTGGACCATGCTGTCGCCGGGTTCGCTCGACGAATCCCCGAGCTTCGCGCCGAACGCGGCGATGGTGCTGTACGCCGCGCGGGAAGGCGGCCGGGGCGTGCTCTACGCCGTCTCCGCCGATGCCCGCGTCCGCCAGCGCCTCGTCCTCGCCAACGGCGACGTGCGCGAACCGGCCTGGGGCCCGTACCGCCTGCCGCGCTGACGCCGCAACCGATCGCGCCGTCCGCACCTCTTCACCTCCGACCCCTCCCGTGACCACCCGAGACCCTGCATGAACACGACCTCCCGAGTGCTGCTCACCGCGATCCTGTGCGTGACCGCCGCCGCCTGTACGAAGAAGGTGAAGGAAGACCCGAACACCAACGCCACCGTCGGCACCGGCACCAGTCAGTCCTCCGGGACCACGTCCTCCGGGATCGGCAACACCCCCATGGGCCCGCGCAGCGGCGTGTACGGTCCCGAAGACCTCGACACCGACGCCTGCCTGCGTGAACGCGTCGTCTACTTCGATTTCGACCAGGACGCGCTGAAGCCGGAATTCCAGGCGATCGTCGCCTGCCACGCCAAGTACCTCCGCGACCGTCCCAGCGCGCGCATGACGCTCGAAGGCAACGCCGACGAGCGCGGCAGCCGCGAGTACAACATCGGCCTCGGCGAACGCCGCGGCAACGCCGTGTCGTCGTCGGTCCAGGCCAACGGCGGCTCCGGCACGCAGGTCACCGTCGTCAGCTACGGCGAAGAGCGTCCGACCTGCACCGAGTCGACCGAAGAGTGCTGGGGCCGCAACCGTCGCGTCGAGATCGTCTACACCGCGAAGTAAGCCATCGTTCCCTCCGCGGGGCGCCGTCGTGCGCCCCGCGTCGTGTCTGCCGTCCGTCCCGCCGCCGATCAGGTGCTGCCGTCGTGAATGTCCGTCGTTTTCCGCGTTCCCTTGCCTTCGTCGTCCTCGTGCTCGCCCTCGGCGTGTGCCTGCCGGCCTCGGCGCAGCGGATGAGCACGTCGGACCGGCTCACCGCGCTGGAGCAGCAGCTGTCGGCGATGCGTTCGGGCAACCTCGACCTGCTCAACCAGATCGGCGACCTCAAGAGCGAAGTGCAGTCGCTGCGCGGCCAGGTCGAGGAACTGCAGCAGCAGCTCGAACAGCAGAAGCAGGCGTCGAAGACCCAGTACCTCGATCTCGACAGCCGCCTCGCGCGGCTGGAAGGCGGCGATGCCCCGGTGAACGCCGCGCCTACGCCGGCCACGCCGGCAGCGCCCGTGCCCGCGACGCCCGCCAGCGTGCCGCCGGCGACCGCATCGGCCGTGCCCGCGACCTCGCAGGAACCCGCGCCGCGCGTCTACGGTGACTCGGCGGCCTTCACCGGTCGCGCCGAGGACGAACGCGGCGCCTACAACCAGGCGTTCGACGCGCTGAAGGCCGGCCGCTACGCCGATGCCTCGCGCGCGTTCCAGAGCTTCCTCGACGCCTACCCGAACGGCGTGTTCACGCCCAACGCCTTCTACTGGCTGGGCGAGAGCTACTACGTCACCCAGAACTACGCGCTGGCGCTGGAGCAGTTCCAGACGCTGCTCAACCGCTATCCCACCCACGACAAGGCCGCCGGCGCGCTGCTGAAGGTCGGCCTGTGTCAGTACGGCCTGCGCCAGCTCGACGCCGCCCAGGTCACGCTGTCGAAGGTGGTGTCGCGCTATCCCGGCACCGAGGCCGCGCGCAGCGCCGACGACCGCCTCCGCGCGATCCAGCTATCGCGGGTGAAGTGAGGCGGGAGCGCCCACCTGCCCGGTAGAATGGCGGCGTGAACGTCGACACCGCCCCCGCGCCGACCGCTGCCGCGGCGGACCGCCTCAAGATCACCGAGATCTTCCTCTCGCTGCAGGGCGAGGCCCGTGATGCGGGCTGGCCCACCGTGTTTGTCCGCCTGACCGGCTGCCCGCTGCGCTGCGGCTACTGCGACACGGCCTACGCGTTCTTCGGCGGCGAATGGCGCGACATCGACGCCATCGTTGACGAGGTCGCCGGCCACGGCGTCCGCCACGTCTGCGTCACCGGCGGCGAGCCGCTGGCCCAGAAGCGCTGCCTCGACCTGCTGCGCCGGCTTTGCGACGCCGGCCACGTCGTCTCGCTGGAAACCTCCGGCGCGCTCGACATCGCCGACGTCGATCCGCGGGTCTCACGCGTGCTCGACATCAAGACGCCGGGCTCCGGCGAGGTCGCGCGCAACCGCTGGGAGAACCTGCCGCTGCTCACCGCGCACGACCAGATCAAGTTCGTGATCTGCGACCGCGCCGACTACGACTGGGCGCGCGCCGTGCTCGCCGAACATCGCCTAGACGCGCGCTGCGACGTGCTGTTCTCGCCGAGCAAGGACCAGGTCGCCGCGCACGACCTCGCCGACTGGATCGTCGCCGACCGCCTGCCGGTCAAGTTCCAGCTGCAACTGCACAAACTCCTGTGGGGCGATGCCCCCGGCCGTTGAGGAATCGCTTTCGATGAAACCCGCCGTCGTCCTCGTTTCCGGAGGCATGGACTCCGCCGTCGTCCTCGCGATCGCCCGCGAGCAGGGCTTCGCCCCGCATGCGCTGAGCGTGCGCTACGGCCAGCGCCACACCTCCGAACTCGACGCCGCCGCGCGCGTCGCGCAGGCGCTGGGCGCCACCGCGCACAAGACCGTGCACGTCGACCTGCGCAGCCTCGGCGGTTCCGCGCTGACCGACGATGGCATCGACGTGCCCACCGACGCCGACGGCCACGTCATCGGCGCCGGCATCCCGTCGACCTACGTGCCGGCGCGCAACACCATCATGCTGTCGGTCGCGCTGGGCTGGGCCGAAGTGCTGGGCGCCACCGACCTGTTCTGCGGCGTCAATGCCGTCGATTACTCGGGCTACCCCGACTGCCGTCCCGAATTCATCGCCGGCTTCGAGGCGCTGGCCAACCTGGCGACGAAGGCGGGTGTCGAGGGCGCGGCCTTCCGCGTCCACTCCCCGCTGATGCGCATGACCAAGGCCGACATCGTCCGCGAAGGCCTGCGCCTGGGCGTCGACTTCGCCCAGACCGTCTCCTGCTACCAGGCCGACGCCGAAGGCCGCGCCTGCGGCCACTGCGACGCCTGCCGCCTCCGTGCCGACGGCTTCGCCGCCGCCGGCGTCGCCGACCCCACTCGCTACGTCGGCTGACCCACCCCGCGGATTGGGCTAGAATGCGGCCCTCGGCGCAACGCCGAGGCCGGCCTCGCCGGTACCCGTGGGCCGTTAGCTCAGTCGGTAGAGCAGAAGACTTTTAATCTTTTGGTCGAAGGTTCGAATCCTTCACGGCCCACCATCTCCACGCCCGTCACTGCCCTGTCACGCCTGGAAGCGTCCGAGAGATCGGGCATCGAGTGGCGTCGTCCGCAGGGGCAACTTGCGCCCTCCGCCCTCCGCCCTCCGCAGGACTCAGGGGCGGCTCATCGGCGTCGGGGTGCCCTGCGGACACATTCCTGCAGCCGCTCAAGTGGTGACGCCTGTCCATCGACAGGAGATTTCGAACCGCTTCCGGAACGACGTGGCGGACCGAAGTCCGCCACGTCGTTTCGCCGATCTAGGAAAATCAGAAACGGTCGATGCTTACAGCCACAGATTCATCGCGTGGTTGGCGACGGGGTTGAGGATCGACACATAGGCGCCCCAGTAGGTGCAGCCGTTGTTGCTGCCGACGTGCTCCAGTCCGATCGGCACCGTCCACACGGGGTCCAGGTTGCGGCAGAACACTTCGACTTTCGCGCTGCCCAGTGCGGACACCAGCTGTGTGCGCAGGCTCGCGTTGCCGACGCGGGCCGGGTTGTAGGCTTCCAGGTTCGGTGCCTTGCCGCGGATGGTGAACGCATAGGCTTCGGCCATGGCGCCGCCCAGGCTGTGGCCCGTCACGCGGTAGACGTTGTTGCAGGCGACGGCGTCGACCGCGGCCTTGTAGTTGTTGAGCCTGTCGGCGTAGCCGACACCGATCCTCGCGGCATTGCTCGGTTCGCCGGGAACGGCCACCGCCGAGCCGAACTGGTTTTCGATGTTGGTCAGCCAGTCGCCCGCGGTCGAGCTGCCGCGCCACGCGACGACGCAGTCGGTCGTGCCGTTGCTGGTGCTCTTCCAGACCTTCACGACGTCGCGGTTCAACGCCACCGAGTAGAAGCGGGTGCCTTCCTGCCGGCTGCTCGCGGTGGCCTGGTAGGCGTTGTTGGCGAACCATGCGTAGTTGCTGCCCGGGGCGATGGTCTTGGCCATGAACGTATTCGCGAGCAGCGCCTTGCCGGCCGAGGTCTGCGCATAGTCGATGCCCACTTCGACCGCGGCTGCGTCGGGCGCGAGGTCGGTCGCGACGGCACGGCCGTTGTCCCACGAGATGCGCACCGCGACGTTCTGCAGGTTCCGCGTTTTCGCTTCCGGGGCGTACGCGTTGATGAAGGTGTGCAGGCGCGGCACGTTCCACGAGCCGCTTTCCGCCATCACGACCCAGTTCAGGTCGCGGGCGAGATCGAGCACGGCCTTCATCTTCTTCCGGTTCCACTCGACGCTGTCGACGTCGATGTAGACGATGGCGTCGGTGGCGTCCTTCGGCAGCGACGCAAGCGTGTAGCGCTTCGTCTGGCCGTCGAAGATCTCGAAGCCGACGTCGCCCATCGTCCGCGTCAGCGCGATGACCGGCATGCGCTTGCTCTGGATGGCCTGCGTGCCCTGATTCGGTTTGGCAGCGGCGTTGCGTGCCGCGATGACGCCATTGCCGGCCGAAGCGAAGGTGCTTGCCGCGATGCCCGCCGCCAGGAGGCCGAGCTTGATCGAACTGCGTGCTTTCTTCATGACTGTCCTTGATGTCGTGTTGTTGGTCGTGTCCAGTGGCTTCCGGATTGCGGAAGTGCCGAATCAAAGCAGACGGCCAGCGTGGTCGCGAGTCCTGTCATGCCGTCCTCTGATGCACGGCATCGCAAGTTTCATCAGCTTTCTGGTGCGCGACAAGTCGCGTTATGCTCATGTTTCGATGCGCAAATGGACTGCGTCCAAATGCTTGATATCGCTGCGAAAGATTCGGAATTGCGTCGTGCTTTCCGTGGTTCCGCTCAGTTTCTCGTCAGGTCCCGGGCGTCGCCCCCGTCGCCAGCGGCCCCATTCCTGTCGCATCGTGGCCATCGATCGGTTCGCGAGCATGACGGCCGTTGCCGCGATCGCGGGATGTCGGGTGCTCGCGTGGATGTGGCATGAGCGCCTCGAAAGTGGTCCGGCGTCGCCCCAGGCAGGCGAGGTCCCAGGGCACGGTCGATGCCATCTATGCGACGACCGTGCAGATCATCGAGCGCGAGGGCGGCGACAAGCTCACCATGAAGCGCGTCTCCGACGTGTCCGGCTACAGCATCGGCACGCTCTACCAGTATTTTCAGGATCGCGATTCCCTGCTGATGGCCATGGCGATCGCGCATCGTGACAGGCTGATCGAGCGATTGAAGGCGGTGCTGGCCGCATCGCGCGACCAGTCCTGTCGCGTGGCGATGGCGAGCCTCGTCGCGGTGATCGCCGCCGATGCCCGCAGCAGGCGAAAGACGTTTCGGGCCGTGGCCCGCGCCGTGACCCGGAAGGGCATGGCGGCCAGGATGCTCAACGCGGTGCGCGTCGTGGATGAGTGCATCGCACGCGCCCTGACGGAATGGGCGGCAAGCCACGGCATGGCATTGTCTCCGGCGTGCCAGTTCGTGCTGTCGCGGTCGTTGACGTCCGTGTTGTGGTCTGCGGTGATGGAGGATTCCGATCTGCTCGACGCCCCGGACCTGGAAGCGCAGCTTTGCAACATGCTGATGGCGGGGATGCCGCCGGGGCGGGGATTCGGGATCGGTCATGCCGAGCCGGGGACGTGTCCGGCGACTGTCCCGGAGCATGCGTAGCACGCGTTCCCTCGATGTCCGGGCCGTCAGGCTTCTGCCGCCGTCGCGCATCGGGCACCGGGCACCGCGGCGCGATGCTTCCCGGCCGGCGATGCGTTACAGCGGCACCGGCATCAACTTCAGCAGTCGCCCGCCGACGCCGTCCTCCAGCAGCCACAGCGCGCCGTCCGGGCCCTGTTCGAC
Source organism: Lysobacter sp. DMC104 (assembly GCF_056313665.1). Classification (NCBI taxonomy): domain Bacteria; kingdom Pseudomonadati; phylum Pseudomonadota; class Gammaproteobacteria; order Lysobacterales; family Lysobacteraceae; genus Lysobacter; species Lysobacter sp. DMC104. The sequence goes on from NZ_JBQUZW010000013.1 coordinate 105,673, forward strand.
TTCGCGGATGCGCTGGCCCATGGCGTAGCGCTCGGCTTCGCGGGCGGTGGTGCCTTCGAACTGGATGCGGACCAGCGACTGCGAGGCGAGGCCGCCGATGAAGCCGTGGCCGCGGAACCACGGGAACAGGTTGCCGCTGTAGATGACGAAGCCGGCGGGCGCGATGACCGGGTTCCACGAGGCTTCCGGCGCGTTGAGGTCGGGGCGGGTGCTGTGGCGCGGGATCGGGGTGCCGTCGTAGTTGTCGCCGTTGGAGACCAGCGGCCAGCCGTAGTTGCTGCCGCGTTCGATCAGGTTGAGTTCGTCGCCGCCCATCGGGCCCATCTCGTGCGTCCACAGCCGGCCGGCGCTGTCGAAGGCGATGCCGAGCAGGTTGCGGTGGCCGTACGACCAGATCTGCGTGCTCACGCCGCCGCGCGAGGCGAACGGGTTGTCGGTCGGCACGCGGCCGTCGTCGAACAGGCGGATCACCTTGCCGAGATTGGTGTTCAGATCCTGCGCCGGCGAGCCCTGCTGGCGTTCGCCGGAGGTGATCCAGAGCATGCCGTCGGGGCCGAACGCGATGCGGTGGCTGTAGTGGCCGCTGCCGCTGACCTTGGGCGTCTGTCGCCACAGCACTTCCGGCGTGGACAGGCTGCCGCCGGTGCCGCTCAGCGTGAGCGTGGCGCGCGCCACCGCCGCGCCGCGGGTATCGCCGCTGCCGGCTTCGGCATAGCTGAAATACACCAAGTGGTTGGTCGCGTAGTTCGGATGCAGCACCACGTCGCCGAAGCCGCCCTGGCCGCCGTAGGCGACGGTCGGCACGCCGGTGATGGTGCCGGTGGTCTTCGTCGCGGGATCGAACAGCCGCAGTTGCCCGGCCTTTTCAGTGACCAGCAGGCGGCCGTCGGGCAGGAAGGTCATCGCCCACGGTTCGTTGAAGCTGGCGAAAGCCGTCACCGTGAAAGGCGGATTCGGCAGTTGCACCGGAGGGCGGTTGCCGCCGGTACGGTGCGGCTTGAGCGCGGGCGCGGCGGCGGCCGTGCCGGGCGCCGGCGGCGTTTCGCGCTCGCGCGGGGCGAGGTCGCGTTCGCGCGCGGGCATGTGCTTGTCGGCGGCGGTGCGGTCCTGCGACTGCGTGCAGCCGGCGGGCAGGAGCGCGAGACAGAGCAGGGCGAGGGGCAGGGTGCGCATGGCGATGGCCTCGGAACGTGGCGTGAGGGTACGGCCCGCGATCGCGGCCCGCACCCGATGTCCCCCTGCGGCCATGGTGCCGCGCCCGTCCTCGTCCTGCATGAATGCGATGACGCGCCGTCCCGTGCGCACGCCCGGCGGCATGACCTCCGGCCGATGGCGCGTCACGGCGCAGGCGCACAATGCGGCTTTCCCCCGAACCGGAACACGACCATGGACACCCGCGGCTTCCTCGACCAGTTGCTCAAGACCGCGCAGAAGAGCGCGGGCGATCTCGCCGGCAGCGCGGGCATCGGCAGCGGCGCCGACTTCGGCAAGGGCGCACTGGCCGGCGGCGCGCTCGCGCTGCTGCTGGGCAATCGCCGGGCACGGAAGATGGCGACGCTCGGCGGCCTCGCCGCGGTCGGCGCGCTGGCCTACCGTGCCTACGGCGACTGGAAGCGGCAGCAGGACGGCGCGTCGGCCGGTGCCGCGGTCGTCCAGCCGCCGCCGATCGTACCGGCGCTGTCCGCGCCCGAGGCCGAGACCCACAGCCAGGCGCTGCTGAAGGCGCTGATCGCCGCGGCCAAGGCTGACGGCCACGTCGACGAACGCGAGCGCGCGACGATCGAGGGCGAGTTCGTCCGTCTCGATGCCGACGCCGAGACCCGGCAGTGGCTCCTGGCCGAACTGCAGAAGCCGCTGGACCCGGCCGAGGTCGCGGCGGCCGCCTCGTCGCCCGCACTGGCCGCCGAGATGTACGCCGCCAGCGTGATGGTGGTCGACGAACAGAACTTCATGGAGCGCGCCTACCTCGACGAACTCGCGCGCCAGCTCAAGCTCGACGACGGGCTGAAGGCGACGCTGGAGCAGCACGCGCGCAACGCGGCGGGCTGATCGCCCGGGCACCGTTCCGGGCCGCGCGACGGATCGAAGCGCGGCCCCGCAGGCGACCCTCGTCGCAGGCCGTTTCGTCCGGACGAGGGTGATGGCGATCGTCTTCGCGGGGATTTGTCGTGCAACCTGAACGATGTGCGCGACGTTTCGTGGTGCGCGTCACGGTTTAAGGTTGGGTCCGTCGGCATCTTGGCGCGTCGCCGTCCGCTGCGGGCGATGACGATGGCCTGCCGCCCTTCGGCGGCGCCATTGCGGACACTGGCGTACAGGGGCGCCGGACGCGAGGGACCGCGCGCGACGCGGGTGATGCGCATCGTCCACGAGTTCCCGACCCCCACCCCCGGAGTGCCTGCATGATCCCCGAGCTCGGCCAAATCGTCCTCATCCTGGCCTTGCTGGTCGCCATCGTGCAGGGCGTGGTGCCGCTCATCGGGGCCCATCGCGGCGACGCGCTGCTGATGGGCGTGGCGAAGCCGGCGGCGTTCGCGCAGGCCTTCTTCGTGGCCCTGGCCTTCGCGCTTCTCGCCTGGCTGATGCTCGACCACGACTTCTCGGTCACCTACGTCGCGCAGAACTCGAACCTGCGCCTGCCCTGGTATTACCGGCTCTCGGGCGTGTGGGGCGCGCACGAGGGCTCGCTGATGCTGTGGGTGCTGATCCTCAACCTGTGGACGGTCGCGGTCGCGGTGCTGGGCAACCACCTGCCGCCCGTGTTCCGCGCGCGGGTGCTGGCGATCCTCGGCCTGATCGGTGTCGGCTTCCTCGCCTTCACCGCGTTCACGTCGAACCCGTTCGCGCGCCTGCTGCCGGCGGTGCCGGACGGCAACGATCTCAACCCGCTGCTGCAGGACTTCGGCCTGATCGTGCATCCGCCGATGCTCTACACCGGCTATGTCGGCTTCTCGGTGGCGTTCGCGTTCGCGATCGCAGCGCTGCTCGGCGGCGAAGTCGATCGCCAGTGGGTGCGCTGGTCGCGGCCGTGGACCAACGTCGCCTGGGCCGCGCTGACGCTGGGCATCGCGATGGGCAGCTGGTGGGCGTATTACGAACTCGGCTGGGGCGGCTGGTGGTTCTGGGACCCGGTCGAGAACGCAAGCTTCATGCCGTGGCTGGCCGGCACCGCGCTGATCCATTCGCAGGCGGTGACCGAGAAACGCGGCGGCTTCCGCGCGTGGACGCAGCTGCTCGCGATCTTCGCCTTTTCCTTCAGCCTGCTCGGCACGTTCCTCGTGCGTTCGGGCGTGCTGACGTCCGTGCACGCGTTCGCCAGCGATCCCGAGCGCGGCATGTTCATCCTCGTGTTCCTCGGCATCGTCGTCGGCGGTTCGCTGCTGCTGTATTCGATTCGCGCGCCGAAGGTGGCTGGCGGCCAGCCGTTCGGGCCGGTGTCGCGCGAAGCACTGCTGCTGGCGAACAACCTCGTGTTCGTCTGCACCGCCGGCATGGTGCTGCTGGGCACGCTCTATCCGCTGATCGGCGACGTGCTGGGACTGGGCAAGCTGTCGGTGGGCCCGCCGTACTTCGGCACGATGTTCCTGTGGATGATGGTGCCGATCGCGCTGATGCTGCCGTTCGGCCCGCTGCTGCGCTGGAGTGCCGACGACGCGCGCGCCGCGCTGCGCCGCCTGCTGCCGGCGTTCGCCGCCGGCATCGTCGCGGTCGCGCTGGCGTGGGCGCTGTTGCCGTCGCCGTCGTGGAAGCCGCTGCTCGGCGCCGCGGCCGGCGGCTGGGTGGCGGTGGGCGTCGCGCGCTTCGTGCTGCTGCGCCTGCGCGAGCGTCCCGCCGGTCGCCGCTTCACGCCGGAAATGGTCGGCATGCTGCTCGCGCACGCGGGCGTGGCGATCTTCTTCGCCGGCGTGCTGGTCACCGAAGGCACCAGCGTCGAGAAGGATCTCAGCCTCGCGCCGGGACAGACGGTCGAGGTCGGCGGCTACGGCTTCCGTTTCGAATCACTGGGCCGCGTCGAAGGCCCGAACTACATCGCCGAGGAAGCGGTGATCCGCGTCCTGCGCGACGGTCGCCAGGTGGCCGAACTGCGGCCGCAGAAGCGGCAGTATTCGGAAGGATCGAACGTGCAGACCGAGGCCGGCATCGCGCCGGGCACGTTCCGCGACGTGTACGTCGCGCTGGGCGAGCCGCTGGGCGGCACCGATGACGCCTGGTCGGTGCGCGTCTATCTCAAGACCTTCATCCGCTGGGTGTGGGCCGGCGCGATCCTGATGATGCTCGGCGGCCTGCTCGTTGCCGCCGATCCGCGCTTCCGTCGCCTCAGCGCCACCGCGCCGGCACCAGTGCCCGGCCGCAAGCCCGAGCCGCTGCCGGCAACGCCCGCGCTCGCGGTCGAGGGCGCGGCATGAATGCACGCATGCTGCCCTTCGTCGGCTTCGTGGCGCTGTTCGCGCTGCTCGGCGCGGGCCTGCTCTACATCCGCACGCACGATCCCGGCGAAGTGCCGTCGCCACTCGTCGGCAAGCCCGCGCCGCAGTTCGCGCTGCCGCGGCTGGACGCGCCGAACCTCGTCGTCGACAGCCGCACGTTCCGCGGCAAACCCTACGCGCTGCACGTGTTCGCCAGCTGGTGCTACGTCTGCCGCGACGAGAGCGCGGTGCTGATGCGCGAAGCGCCGAACCTCGGCATCCCGCTGATCGGCTACGACTACAAGGACGATCCGGTCGACGCGAAGCGCTGGCTGTCCGAATACGGCAATCCGTACGCGATGGTGCTGGCCGACCTCGAAGGGCAGGTCGCGATCGACCTCGGCGTGTACGGCGCGCCGGAACTGTTCCTGATCGATGCCGACGGTCGCGTGCGCTACAAGCACATCGGCGCGGTCACGCCCGAGGCATTGGTGACCACGCTCAAGCCGCAGATCGACGCGATGCGCAAGGGAGGTTCGCGATGACCCGCTGCCGGCTGCCGGCCTTCGCGCTGGCCATGCTGCTGATGCTCGCCGCGTTCGCCGCGCAGGCGATCGACCCGATCCGCTTCCGCGACGACGCCGAGGAAGCGCGCTTCCAGGCGCTGGCGAAGGAACTGCGCTGCCTCGTCTGCCAGAACGAAAGCCTCGCCGATTCGTCCGCCGGCCTCGCCCAGGACCTGCGCCGCGACCTGATCGGACAGATCCGCAGCGGCGCCAGCGACGACGAGATCAAGCGCTACCTCACCGATCGCTACGGCGACTTCATCCTCTACCGTCCGCCGATGAAGCCGACGACGTGGCTGCTGTGGTTCGGTCCGCTGGCGATGCTGCTCATCGCCGGTGTCGTGTTGTTCCGCATCCTGCGCCGGTCGACGCCGGCCGCGGGGGCGGCCCCGGATCCCGCTGCGGATCCCGTGTCGGGAGATTGGGAAGCATGATCGGTTTCGTGATCGCGGGCCTCGTGCTCGCGCTGGTGGCGGTGCTTGCGCTGCTGTGGCCGCTGCTGCGCGCGCGTCGCGGCGGTGCAGACGCTGGTTTGCAGGCGCGGCGCAAGGCGCTGCAGGGCGCGTTCGACGCCGGCGTGCTGTCGCGCGAGGAGTTCGAGGCCAAGCGCGCCGCACTGGAGGCCGAAGCGCCGGCGCAATCGGCCGACGTCGCGCATCCCGGCACGAAGCGCGTGCTGGTCGCGATCGCGGTCGTGGTGCCGCTGGCGGCGGTCGGTCTGTACGCGATGCTCGGTCGTCCCGATGCGGTGTCGATCAGCGGCGCGCCCGCGACCGCCGCGATGCCCGCGAGCGGTGGCATGCCGCCGGCCGATGCCGCGCAGAAACCCGGCATGGACATGAGCGCCGCGATCGACAGCCTGCGCGCGAAGCTCGACAAGAACCCGAACGACGCCGACGGTTGGTTGCTGCTGGGCCGCGCCTACGAATCCATGGGTCGCAACGCCGATGGTCGCCAGGCGCTGGAGAAGGCTTACGCACTGGCGAAGGATCGTCCCGAGATCGAGATCGCGTACGCCGAGGCGCTCGCGCTGGATTCGCCGGAGCGCCGCATCGACGGCAAGCCGCTTGAGATGATCCGCCACGCGCTGCAGGTCGAACCGGACAACCAGGACGGCCTGTGGCTGCTGGGCATGAGCGACTACCAGCAGGGCCGCTACGCCGAGGCGATCGCCTCGTGGGAGAAGATCCGCGTGCAGCTCGGTCCGGATTCCGACGTGCTGCAGTCGGTCACCGGCATGATCGCCGACGCCCGTGCGCACCTGCCGGGCGGCGATGCGGCCGCCGCAGCGACGCCGGCCGCGGGTGGCGCGTCGATGCCCGCGGCCGCGACCTCGGGTGGCGCGCTGCGCCTGCGGGTCACGCTGTCGGACGCGCTGCGCGCGAAGGCCGCGCCGGGTGATGCGGTGTTCGTGTTCGCGAAGGCCGTCGGTGGTCCGCCGATGCCGGTGGCGATCAAGCGCCTGCAGGTGTCCGCGCTGCCGGCCGACATCGAACTCGGCGACGCCGACGCGATGGTGCCGACGATGCGGCTGTCCAACTTCCCGAAGGTGAGCGTGGCCGCGCGCGTGTCGAAGAGCGGTGACGCCAGCCCGCACACCGGCGATCTGCAAGCCGCGCCGGTCGAGACCGCCACCGGCAACGCCAACGTCATCGCCGTCTCGATCGACAGCGTCGTGCCGTGATCGCGCCGACGGCGCCGGTCGCCGTCACGCTTCGCCGTACTTCGTCTCGAAGCGGATGCCGATGCTCTTGAGCAGGTCGGTCGGCAGCACGCCGCCGATCGAGATGATCACCGCGTCGTTGGGCAGGCTGGTCGTTTCACCGTGCATGGTGATGTCGACCGTCTTCGCGTGGATCGCGGTCACCTGCGATCCGAGCATCACCTTGATGCGCCCGGCGGCGCGCAGTTGTTCCAGTTTGTCGCGGTTCTTCACCTTCACGCGGCTGAAGGCCTCGCCGCGGTAGCTCAGGTGCACGCTCTGCGCGTGCTCGGCGCTGGCGATCGCGGCCTCGACCGCGCTGTCGCCGCCGCCCACCACCAGCACGCGTTCGCCCTGCACGCGCGCCGGATCGGCGAGGCGATAGCTGACCTTCGACAGCTCCTCGCCGGGCACGTCGAGCGTGCGCGGGCTGCCGCGGCGACCGATCGCCAGCAGCACCGCGCGCGTGCGGTAGTGTCCCTTGGGCGTGTGCACCACGAAGGCATCGCCGTCGCGCACGACCGATTCCATGCGCTCGCCGTAGTGGATCTTCAGCCGCGTGCGCAGCACCACGTTCTCCCAGAATTCCAGCAACTTTTCCTTGCCGACTTCGGTGAACCGCATCTTGCCGACCACCGCCAGGTTCACCGGTGCGGTCATCGCGACCTTGTTGCGCGGGTAGTGGAAGATCGAGCCGCCGAGCGAATGTTCCTGCTCCAGCAGCACGTAGCGCAGGCCTTTCTCGATCGCGCCCAGTCCCGCGGAAATGCCGGCCGGGCCGGAGCCGACGATCACCACGTCGTGGTCGGCGTGCCCGCCGCGCATGCGCGCGATCGAATCCATCGCCTGGCGTCCCTGTTCCGCCGCCTTGCGGATCAGGCCCATGCCGCCGAGTTCGCCGGCGATGAAGACGCCGGGCACGTTCGATTCGAAGTTCGGACGCACGTCTGGGATGTCGACGCCGCGGCGCTCGGTGCCGAACACCAGCGTGATGCCGTCGACCGGGCACGCCGCGTGGCAGGCACCGTGGCCGATGCACGCACTGGGATTGGTCAGCACGGCCTTGCCGGCGATCAGACCCAGTGCGCCTTCCGGGCACGCGCGCACGCACGAACCGGAACCAATGCACAGTTCGGTGTCGATCACCGGATGCAGCGATGGCGGATCGGTGAGGCCGGCCTGGATGGAGGATTCGAGCGTTTCGACATGCTCGCGTTCGCTGCGCAGGCGATGGCGGACATAAAGCACCAGCGCGATGGCGACGGGGACGATGTAGAAGGCGTATGCAGGATTGATAGTCATTCGCAAGAAATCGTATTCGGTGCAGTGGAGATCCTCCGGAGGTCGGAGTTGACGACGATCATCGATGCGATTGCAAGCCATTCCTTAAGGCAAGCCTCATCGCGATCGATTAACGTTGCTTAAGGCACGCAGGGGGCGTGCGGTCCCCTTCACACGAACGCGCACGACGTCGAGCGTCTGCATGTCCAGCCCAGACTCCGCATTCCGAACCCCTGCTGCCCGGCCTGCCCGCGACGATGCACGCGACGACGCGTCGTCGGCCGATGCCCGGGCCGCGCGCCTGCGCACGCTCGCGGGCGTGCTGCTCACTGCGCTGTGGGCCGGTTCGATCTGGTGGCTGTCGCGCTCGGGCCTGTACACGCCGGGGTCGGACACCGGCTATTACCTGGGCCTCGCCGGTGCATTGATGATGCTCGCGCTGCTGGGTTATCCGCTGCGCAAGCGCGTTCGCTTGCTGTCGTCGGCGGGACGTGTCAGCCGCTGGTTCTCGGCGCACATGGTGCTGGGCGTGGCGGGGCCGACGCTCATCCTGCTGCACTGCACGCTGCATTGGCGCTCGCTCAACGCCGCGATCGCGTTCTGGTGCATGGTCATCGTCGCCGGCAGCGGACTGCTGGGGCGTTTTCTCTACCGTCACCTGCACGTCGGCCTGTACGGACGCCCGCTCAGCCTGGGCGAAGTGCGCACCGATGCCGCGACCACGCTGGGAAAGCTGCGCGATCGCCTCCGTGCCGACGAGGCCGACGACGTGCGTGTGATCGTCGATGGTTTCCTGCGCGATGCCGCCGTGGTGGAAGCACAGGGATGGAAGCGCCCCGATGCGATGCTGTTGCTCGCGCCGCGTGCCTGGCTCGCGCGTTCGCGTGCGCTGTCCACCGCGCGCGAACGCTGCGCCACGCGCGGGCCGCTGCGTGCCGACGCACAGGCGCTGGTCGCCGAATCGATCGCCGCCGTGCAGCGTTCCGCGCAGTTCCTGCCATTCGAGCGCCTGTTCGCGCTGTGGCACGTGTTGCATGTGCCGCTGGTGGTATTGCTGGTCTTCAGCGTCATCGCACACGTCGTCGCCGTGCACATGTACTGAATCGATGCGCGCCCATCGCTCCCTGCTCAGACGCATGCTCCTCGTCCTCGCGGCGATGGCGTGCCTGTGCGCGATGCCGGCGTCGGTGAGCGCCGGCGGTTCGGGGCTGGAGGACATGCTGATGCCGGGGCAGGTGGTGCGTGCCCACGCGAAGACCGAAAGCACCTGCTCCGCCTGCCATCGCTCCTTCGACAAGAACGCGCAGCCTGCGCTGTGCCTCGCCTGCCACAAGGACGTCGCCGCAGATCTCGCCGCGCGCCGCGGCTTCCACGGGCGCAGCGCCGCGAAGGTCTGTCGCACCTGCCACACCGACCACAAGGGTCGCGACGCGATCATCGTGAAGCTGGACCGCAATACGTTCCGCCACGACGTCTCGACCGATTTCGCGCTGGTCGGCGCGCATCGTGCGGTCGCATGCGATCGCTGCCACGCGCCACCGGCGAAATTCCGCGCCGCGGCATCCACGTGCATCGGCTGCCATCGCGACGACGACACGCACAAGGGCACGCTCGGTCGCGACTGCGCCAGCTGCCATGCGGTGACGGTGTGGAAGGAAGGCAAGTTCGACCACAACCGTACCGACTTCGCCCTGCGCGGCCGCCACGCGCAGGCGCGCTGCGCCGCCTGCCACACGCGCCCGCCCGCGGAGGCGAAGCTTGGTGGCGAGTGCATCGACTGCCATCGCAAGGACGACGCACACAAGGGTGCGATGGGCAGCAACTGCGCGAACTGCCACACCGAGAACGGCTGGAAGGAAACGAAGTTCGACCACAGCACCACGCGCTTCCCGCTGGTCGGCCGGCATGCGTCGGCGCTGTGTTCGGCCTGCCATCGCCAGCCGAACGTGTTCCGCGGCGCGCCCACCGATTGCGTGGCCTGTCATCGCAAGGACGACGCCCACGCCGGCACGCTCGGCGACGACTGCAAGCACTGCCACCAGGCTCGCGGCTGGAAGCCGGCACCGGGATTCGATCATGCGAAGACGTCGTTCTCGCTGTTCGGAAAGCATCGCGAGGCCGCGTGTTCCGGCTGCCATCGCGGGCCCAAGGCTTTCCGCGGCATCGCCTCCGGCTGCAACGATTGCCATGCCAAGGACGACAAGCACAAGGGCCGCAACGGCACCGACTGCCGGAGTTGCCACAACGCCGCGTCGTGGAAGCAGGTCAGCTTCGATCACGACAAACTGACCCGCTTCCCGCTGGTCGGCGGCCATCGTCCGCTCGCATGCCAGGCCTGCCACAAGGACAATGTGCATCGCGAGAAGCTCGACATGCAGTGCGTGTCCTGCCATGCCGCGAAGGACCCGCATCGCGGCAAACTCGGCACCGACTGCGCGCGCTGCCACGTCGCCGATGCATGGAAGAAAGTCGTGGTCGACCACAGCCGCACCGCGTTCCCGCTGCTCGGCCGGCACCAGCTCGCGGCTTGCGCGGGATGCCACACCGACAAGCTTTACCAGGGTGCGCCGAAGGCTTGCGTGGGCTGTCACGCGAAGGACGACACGCATCGCGGACGCATGGGAAACACCTGCGAAACATGCCACAACGCGCGTGCGTGGACGCTCTGGCGTTTCGATCACACGAATGAAACTCGTTTTCCGTTGTCGGGCGCGCACGCGAGTTTGAAGTGCGATTCGTGTCACAAGGCCGTGCAAAAAGACCGGATAGCCTTGCCCCTTGCTTGCGGAAGCTGCCACAGCGGGGACGACATCCACAACGGGTCGTTCGGCAACCGATGCGAGAGATGCCACAGCAGCACCTCGTTCAAAGACCTCCTCCCCGCCGCGCGCTGACCTGCATGGACACTACGCCGATGCCCGTCCTGACCGCTTGCATCCGTCGCATCGCTTCGCTGGTGCTGCTCGCCATGCTGCTGTTCTGCGCACCGGCGTGGGCAGCGAAGACGGGCGCGACCTCGCCCGGTGGTTTCGATCACGCGAAGACCGGATTCCCGCTCACCGGTGCCCATCGCACCGCGCGCTGCGAGGGCTGCCACGATCGCGGCATCCTGCGGGGCACGCCCAAGGACTGCACCAGTTGCCACGGCAACGGAAGCCGGCTGCCCGACGCCACGCGACCATCCGCGTCGCACATTCCCGTTTCCTCCGGCTGCGAGGCGTGTCATCGCACCAGCGGCTGGATTCCCGCGATCTTCGATCACGCCACCGTGGCGGATCGCACCTGCGCCAGCTGTCACAACGGCAGCACCGCGACGGGCAAGCCCGCAAGGCACATCGTCACCAGCCAGGGCTGCGATGCCTGCCATCGCACGTCGGCATGGACGCCGGCGAAGTTCGACCACCGCAACGTCACCGCCGGCAGCTGCGCGACGTGCCACAACGGCACCACCGCGAACGGCAAGCCGGCGAACCACATCGCGACCACGCAGTCGTGCGACGCCTGCCATCGCACCACGGCATGGTTGCCGGCGACGTTCAACCACAACGGCGTGACCTCCGGTTCCTGCGCGAGTTGCCACAACGGCAGCAACGCGACCGGCAAGCCGGGCAACCACATTCCCACGACGCAGTCCTGCGATGCCTGCCATCGCACCTCCGCCTGGACGCCGGCGAGCTTCAGCCACGCCGGCGTCGCGGCCGGGACGTGCGCGACCTGCCACAACGGCACGATCTCGACGGGCAAGCCGGCGAACCATCTGCCGACGACGCAGTCCTGCGATGCGTGCCATCGCACGTCCGCTTGGACGCCGGCGACGTTCAACCACAGCGGCGTGACGGCGGGCAGTTGTGCGACGTGCCACAACGGCACCACGGCGCGCGGCAAACCGACGAACCACATCCCGACGACGCAGGCATGCGACGCCTGCCATCGCACCACGGCCTGGACACCCGCCACCTTCAGCCACAACGGTGTCGCCTCGGGCACGTGCGCGACCTGCCACAACGGCACGATCTCGACCGGCAAGCCGGCGAACCACCTGCCGACGACGCAGTCCTGCGATGCCTGCCATCGCACGTCCGCGTGGACGCCGGCGACCTTCAGCCATAACGGTGTGACCGCGGGATCCTGCGCGACGTGCCACAACGGCACGACCGCGCGCGGCAAGCCGACGAACCACCTGCCGACGACGCAATCCTGCGACGCCTGCCACCGCACCAATGCCTGGACGCCGGCGACGTTCAACCACAGCGGCGTGACCGCGGGCAGTTGTGCAACCTGCCACAACGGTGCCTCGGCGGCGGGCAAGCCGGCGAACCATCTGCCGACGACGCAGTCCTGCGATGCGTGCCACCGCACCTCGGCGTGGATCCCGGCGACGTTCAACCACAGCGGCGTGACCGCGGGGAGTTGTGCGACGTGCCACAACGGCACGACGGCGACGGGCAAGCCGGCGAACCACCTGCCGACGACGCAGTCCTGCGATGCGTGCCATCGCACGTCGGCGTGGATTCCCGCGACGTTCAACCACAGCGGCGTGACCGCGGGTTCCTGCGCGACGTGCCACAACGGCACGACGGCGGCGGGCAAGCCGGCGAACCACCTGCCGACGACGCAGTCGTGTGATGCCTGCCATCGCACCACGGCGTGGATTCCCGCGACGTTCAACCACAGTGGCGTGACCGCGGGGAGTTGTGCGACGTGCCACAACGGCACGACGGCGACGGGCAAGCCCGCGAACCATCTGCCGACGACGCAGTCCTGCGATGCCTGCCATCGCACCTCGGCGTGGATCCCGGCCACGTTCAACCACAGCGGCGTGACGGCGGGCTCGTGTGCGACGTGCCACAACGGCACCACCGCGACGGGCAAGCCGGCGAACCATCTGCCGACGACGCAGTCCTGCGATGCCTGCCATCGCACCTCCGCGTGGATCCCGGCGACGTTCAACCACAGCGGCGTGACCGCGGGCTCCTGCGCGACGTGCCACAACGGCACGACGGCGACGGGCAAGCCGGCGAACCACCTGCCGACGACGCAGTCGTGTGATGCCTGCCATCGCACCACGGCGTGGATTCCCGCGACGTTCAACCACAGTGGCGTGACCGCGGGCTCGTGTGCGACGTGCCACAACGGCACGACGGCGACGGGCAAGCCGGCGAACCATCTGCCGACGACGCAGTCCTGCGATGCGTGCCACCGCACCTCGGCGTGGATCCCGGCCACGTTCAACCACAGCGGCGTGACCGCGGGCTCCTGCGCGACGTGCCACAACGGCACGACGGCGACGGGCAAGCCGGCGAACCATCTGCCGACGACGCAGTCCTGCGATGCGTGCCATCGCACCTCCGCGTGGATCCCGGCCACGTTCAACCACAGCGGCGTGACCGCGGGCTCCTGCGCGACCTGCCACAACGGCACGACGGCGACGGGCAAGCCGGCGAACCACCTGCCGACGACGCAGTCCTGCGATGTCTGCCATCGCACCACGGCGTGGATCCCGGCGACGTTCAGCCACAGCGGCGTGACCGCGGGCTCCTGCGCGACCTGCCACAACGGCACGACCGCGACCGGCAAGTCCGCCAGCCACTTCGTCACCACGAAGTCGTGCGATGCCTGCCACCGCACCACCGCGTGGTTGCCGACGACGACGTACTCGCATGTCTCGATCGGGTACCGGCCGCACCAGGCGGGCCTGAGCTGCACGTCGTGCCACACGACGAACAACGAAGTGATCCCGTGGAAGTACGCCAGCTACCGTCCGAACTGCGCGGGCTGCCACGCCAACCGCTTCAAGCCCGACGCGCACAAGAAAGTGGACTCGCCGACCATCCTGTACACCGTGCAGGAGTTGCAGGATTGCTCGGGCGCCTGCCACCAGTACACCGACGCGACCTTCTCCACGATCCGGCGTGCACGGACCGGGCAGCATCGGTCCACCGACGGCGAATTCTGATTTCGACCAGCACCGGAAGTTTCCCACGATGACGCACTGCCGCCATTTCCCCCGCCTTGCGGCCCTGTCCCTTGCGCTGATGCTCGCCGGTGCCGCCCCCGCGGCGATGGCACAGGTCTTCGACGACGTCACGGTGACTGCGTCGCAGGACACCACCGAAGTCGCGGTGCACTTCAATGCGAACGTCCGCTTCAAGCGCGCGGTGGTGTCGTCCGGAAGCGATCTGATCACGATCTATTTCGAGCTCACCGGCAGCAACAGCGATGGCCGGTCGGTGTTCGAGGAATCGCGCAGCTGGAGCGACTCCGATCTCGCGCCGCCGTTCCAGATGCGCTATTTCAGCGAGGCCAACCAGCCCACCGAAAAGCGCCTGGAAGTCTCGTTCCGCGCACCGGTGAAGGGGCTGCAGGCGGGGCCGGGCGCCGACGAGCAGAGCTTCCTGCTGTCGTTCCGCAAGCCGCCGGGCGCGACCGGCAGGCCGCCGCGCGGCGCACCACCCGTGGCGACGGCGCCGTTGCCGCCGGCCACGCCGGTGAGCGGCACGCTGTCCGCATCCGACCAGGCGCAGGCCGAGATCATCCGCACCGCGCGCGACGCCGCTTCCCGCGGCGACTACGAGAACGCGGTGGCCGAACTCAATCGCCTGCTCAACCTGCCGCCGGGTCTGTTCACGCAGGAAGCGCAGGAGCTGATCGGTTTCGCGCGCGAGCAACTCGGCGAGAAAGACCGCGCCCGCGCCGAGTACGAGCTGTACCTCAAGCTGTATCCCGATGGTCCCGGTGCGGATCGCGTGAAGGCGCGCATGGCCGCGCTGGCGGCGGCACCGACCGGGCCTGCGACCGCGGGCAACGGTGGCCCCCGCGCGCGCAAGCCGGTGACGACGCAATGGGGCGGCGTCTCGCAGTACTACTACGGCGGCAAGTCGAAGATCCGCGACGAATTCACCACCACCGATCCCGTCACCGGTGCGACCCAGATCGACAGCCAGTCGCTGAGTTCCACCGACCAGTCGGCAATCGTCACCGACGTCAATTACAACCTGCGCCATCGCGCGGGCGCGTGGGACACGCGCGTCACCCTGCGCGACACCTATCGCCACAGCTTCATCCAGGACCAGCCGGCCCGGAACCGCTTGTCGTCGGCCTACGTCGACCTGCGCCACGAGACCAGCCGCTTCGCCACGCGCTTCGGCCGGCAGACCGCCGCCAGCGGCGGCGTGCTCGGCCGCTTCGACGGCGCGGTGGCCAGCATCGGCCTCGGTACCGACAAGCTGCGCGCGGGCATCGAGGCCGGCCGTCTGGTGGAGCCGGGCCTCGGCGGCGACAAGCGTTTCTACGGCGCCACGCTGGATGCCGACCGCATCCACGACACGCTGGGCATCGGCGTCTTCGGCATCCAGCAGGACGCCGGAGGCGACGTCGACCGGCGCGCGGTGGGCGCGGAGTTCCGCTACTTCGCCGCGAACCGCTCGGTGTTCGGCCTCGTCGACTACGACGTGATGTTCGACAAGCTCAACATCGCCTCGGTGCAGGGCAACTTTGGCTGGGGGAGCAAGTTCGCCGTGAACTTCCTCTACGACTACCGCCGCGCGCCCACGCTGCAGCTGAGCAATGCACTGCTCGGCCAGTCGCAGACCACCGTCGCCCAGCTCGGGCAGACGATGACCCGCGACCAGATCATGCGCCAGGCGATCGGCCTGACGCCGATCGCGCGCGCGTCGTCGCTGGGCGTCACCATGACGTTCTCGCCGAAGTGGCAGGCGGCGGCGGACTACCGCATCTCCAGCGTCACCGGCACCATCGCCACGCCGACGCTGCCGGCCAGCGACGCCACCGGCAACATCCGCACGCTCAGCGGGCAGGTCATCGGCACCGGCGTGTTCATGCCGTCGGACGTGTTCGTGCTCAACACCAGCTACCTCACCAGCCGCGCTTACGACGCCTGGCTGTTCGGCCTGTCCACGCGCCTGAAGTTCGGCGATGCGTGGATCGTCGAGCCCGGCATCAAGTATTACCTCCAGGACAACGCCAGCGGTTCGAAGTCCCGCCGCCTGTCGCCGGTCGGCCGCTTCGCCTACCACCGCACCGAACACCTGACCTTCGAGGCGGAGTTCAATCTCGAACGCACCCGCACCGAAGCGCAGGCCAGCAACGAAGACCTGCTGTCGCTGTTCTACTACGCCGGCTATCGCTACGATTTCTGATCGACGCGGGTCGCCGGTGCATGCGAAAAAGCCCGGGAAATCCAGGGCTTTTTCGTGAGGTCGCGCGGCGTTGGCGTGGCGTGTCAGCGCCCGGCGAACACCACGTTTTCGTCGTCCTCGAACGTTGCGTCGATGACTGCCGGGGGCAGGGCATCGGCCTTGCGCCGCGCCTTGCTGAGCTGGGCATCGGCCACGCGCGAGGCTTCCTTCGCCGCGAGCAGGCGCTTGCGGTCCGGGCAGACCACCTGCATGTAGTCGGCGTCGAAGTTGAGCCGCTCGACGAGGAAGTCGACGAACGCGCGCACCTTCGGCGAGGTCACGCGGCCGCGCGGGAACACGGCGTTGAATTCGTACTCCGGGCCGGTCCAGCCGGCGAGCACGCGCTGCACGTGGCCCAGTTCGATGTGCGCCTTCATCGTCACGTCGCTGCTCAGCAGCAGCGCTTCGCCGCAGATCAGCGCGCCGTTGAGCGCGCCGGGATCGTTCGCGACCAGGATCGGGTCGACGCGGAAATCGTCGGTGCGCTCGCCATCGGTCAGCGTCCAGAAATACTGGCCGCCGCGACGCCATTTCGGCATCGCCAGCGTGCGGTGGTGCTGCAGGTCGTCCGGATGCAGCGGCTCGCCGTGGCGCTCGATGTAGTGCGGGCTGGCGTAGACCTGCGTGCGGAACACCGACAGCCGGCGCGCGACGAGGTTGGAGTCCGGCAGCACGCCGCCGCGCAGCGCGACGTCGATCTCCTGGTCGATCAGGTCGATCGGCTCGTTGTTCAGCACCATCTCCACGCGAACCTCTGGATGCAGCGCGTGGAATTCGCCCAGCAGCGGCGCGATCCAGGTGATGCCGATCGAATACGGCGCGGTCACGCGCAGCCAACCGCGCGGGCCGCCCTGCAACTGGCCGACGGCGCTTTCGGCCTCGTCGAGTTCGCGTGCGATGCGCTGGCAATGTTCGTAATAGACGCTGCCGGCTTCGGTGAGGCCGAGCTTGCGCGTGGTGCGATGGAGCAACTGCGCGCCGAGGCGTGTCTCGAGATCCTGCACGCGGCGGCTGACGGTGGTCTTGGGCAGGCGCAGCGCGTTGGCCGCGCTGATGAAGCTGCCGTGTTCGACCACTTTCACGAAGACGAGGGTGTCGTTGAGATCGCGCTGCATGACGGACTCCCGAGGCGGGGCGGATGGGCCAATCCGGGGATTGGACCGCGGAAGGGATAATTATTCCGCGATTCATGGGCTAATCAAGTCGGGCCCGGGCGCCTAGATTGAGCGTCCCTTCCCGCCACCGGAGTCCGCCATGCGTGCGGTCCCTGCCCATCGCCTGCTGCTGGCCGGCCTGACCCTGCTGCTGGTCGCCGACGTCGTGCTCGCCACTTCTTTCCTTTTTAATCAGGTGGTTGGAATCGAGGATGCCTGGGCCTGGGGGCTCGGTATCGTGGCCGTCGTGGTGGCGTTCCGGCAGATCCGCGGCTGGGCGCAGGCGGTGGTCGAAGGCCGGCTCGAAGCCCTCGAAGTCCGGTTTTCGGGAGAGAAAATCCCATGAGCGGGACAATGGCGGATCATCCCATCCCGGCGACCCCGGAGGCAGGCGTGCTGGTGGTGCTCGGTGCGACCGGTTGCGTCGGCCGCGAGGTGGTGGCCGAGGCCTTGCGCGACGGCCACGACGTCGTCGCCGTGGCCCGCGATGCCGAGGCGCTGGACGCGCTGTGCGCCGAGCATCCCGGCGCCGCGCTGGTGCCGTTGGTCGCTTCGCTGTCGACCGATGCCGGTTGCGATGCGCTCGGCATGCAGCTCGAAGCGCTGGGCCGCCCGATCGTCGGCGTCGTTGCCGCGATCCGCGGCACCCCGATGCGCGGGCGCCTGCTCGACCAGCCGGGCGAGTTCCTCCGCCGCCGCATCGACGAAGACCTCTTGCCGCATCTGTTCGCCGCGCGCCAGCTGCTGCCGCGGCTGTCCGCGTCCGAGCAGGGCGGCTACGTGCTGGTCGGCGGCCCGGGCGCGGATTTTCCGTGGGCCGGCTATGGCCACCATTCCATCGCCGAAGCCGCGCTGCGCATGCTCGGGCGCGTGCTGCACGACGAAGCGCGTGCGCTCGGCGTGCGCGTGCACCTGCTCGGCGTGAACGCGCCGCTGCGCACCATCAAGAACGCCCGCCACGCCTGCGAAGGCTGGCCGTCGCCGCGCGCGGTCGCGCGGCGTGCGCTGGCGTTGGCCAGCCGTGCGGAATCCGCGTCCGATGCCGTCGTCGCCTGCGGCGGCCCCGGCACGCCCTCGGCGTTCTGGTCGGACGACATCGATGCGGCGGAGGCCGCACCCCCGATCGCGACGGATCGCGCCTTGCACGATGCCCGCGCACTGCTGCGCGGCATCGCATCCTCTCCCAGAACCAAGGACCCGCTCTCGTCATGACTTCCCGTCGATCCTTCGCCCGATCGGGCACCCGGACTCCGCTGGCCGTGCTGCTGCTCAACGCCGCGCTCGTCATCGCCCTCAACGCGTGCAGCAGCGAGGCCGCCGATCCCGCCACTGCGGGCGCGCCGCCGCCGCCGGAAGTCGGCGTCGCGCGCGTGCTCGATCGCGACGTCACCGCATGGGACGCCTACACCGGCCGCATCGCCGCGGTCGACAGCGTCGACCTGCGCCCGCGCGTCAGCGGCTACATCGAACGCATCGCGTTCCGCGAAGGCGAGGAAGTCCGCAAGGGCCAGCTGCTGTTCGTGATCGACCAGCGCCCGTACCGCGCGGCGCTGGCGCGCGCCGAGGCCGAACTCGACCGCGCCCGCAGCGAAGCGCAGCTCGCGCGTTCGCAGGGCGCCCGCGCGCAGGCGCTGATCGACGCCAAGGCGATCTCGCGCGAGGAGTTCGACACCCGCAAGGCCGCCTCCGCGCAGGGGTCCGCTGCGGTGCGCGCCGCGGAAGCCGCGGTCGCCAGTGCGCGACTCGACCTGCAATACACCGAAGTGCGTTCGCCGATCAGCGGCCGCGCCGGACGCGCGCTCGTCACCGTCGGCAACCTCGCCCAGGCCGATGCCTCGGTGCTGACGTCGGTGGTGTCGCTCGATCCGATGTACGTCTACTTCGACACCGACGAACAGGCGTTCCTGCGCCACGCGGCGCAGGCGCGCGCCGGTGGCGGCGACACCATGCGCAACGCGGTGCGCGTCGGGCTGGCCGACGAATCCGGCTACCCGCACGCGGGCACCGTCGATTTCGTCGACAACCAGATCGATCCCGCCACCGGCACCGTGCGCGCCCGCGCGGTGGTGCCGAACCCGGATCGCGTGTTCACGCCCGGCCTGTTCGCGCGCGTGCAACTGGAAGGCGGCGCGTCGTCGCGCGCATTGCTGGTCGACGGCAAGGCGGTGATGACCGACCAGGACCGCAAGTACGTCTACGTGCTCGGGCCGGGCAACACCGCGCAGCGCCGCGACGTGACCATCGGTCGCGACCTCGACGGCCTGCGCGTGGTCACGTCCGGTCTGACGGCGAAGGACACGGTCATCGTCAGCGGCACGCAGAAGGTCTTCTTCCCGGGCATGCCGGTGGTGCCGAAGACCGTACCGATGACGACACCGACGCCGGTGCAACCGTCGGCAGCGGCATCGACCGACAAGGCCGTCGCCACGCGCTGACGCCCCTCGTTCCCCCATCGCTCGCGCGGCTCCCTCCCCTCGGCCGCGCGGCGTGACGCGCTCCCCCGCGTCCGGCGCCCGCCGTCCTCCGTCACCGCATCCGCCGGATGTCCCCCCGGTGTCGGAGGCGGCGGTCCCCGCCGTCACGTCGATCCCGCGTCACCGATCCCATCGCACTTCGCGCCGTCCCGCGCGGATGGCCAACGCTGCGCCTCGCCGCAGCTTCGCAGTCACCAGGAACGCCCATGGATTTCTCCCGATTCTTCATCGACCGACCGATCTTCGCCGCGGTGCTGTCGATCGTGATCTTCGCCGCCGGCCTGATCGCGATCCCGCTGCTGCCGATCGGTGAATACCCCGAAGTGGTGCCGCCCTCGGTGGTGGTGCGCACGGTGTACCCCGGCGCCAACCCCAAGGTGATCGCCGAGACCGTCGCCACGCCGCTGGAGGAAGCGATCAACGGCGTCGAGGACATGATGTACGTCAAGTCCGTCGCCGGCTCCGACGGCGTGCTGCAGCTCACCGTCACCTTCAAGCCCGGCACCGACGCCGACGATGCCGCCGTGCGCGTGCAGAACCGCGTCAGCCAGGCGCTGGCGCGCCTGCCCGAGGACGTGCGCCGGCAGGGCGTGACCACGCAGAAGCAGTCGCCGGTGTTCCTGATGGTGGTGCACCTCGTCTCGAAGGACGGCAAGTACGACTCGCTGTACCTGCGCAACTACATGCGCCTGCACGTGAAGGACGAACTGGCGCGCATCCCCGGCGTGGGCGACGCGCAGGCGTTCGGCGGCGGCGACTACGCCATGCGCCTGTGGCTGGACCCGGACAAGATCGCTGCGCGCGGCCTGACGGCCGGCGACGTGCTGCGCGCCGTGCGCGAGCAGAACGTGCAGGTGTCTGCCGGTCAGCTCGGCGCCGAGCCCATGCCCAACGGCAGCGACTTCCTGCTGCCGATCAACGCCAAGGGCCGGCTGGAGAACGAGGACGAGTTCGGCGCGATCGTGCTCAAGAGCGGCGCGGACGGTGAGATCGTCCGCCTGCGCGACGTCGCCCGCATCGAACTCGCCGCCGGCGACTACACGCTGCGCGCGCGCCTCGACGGCAACAACGCCGCCGCGGTCGGCATCTTCCAGGCGCCCGGCGCCAACGCGCTGGACATCCGCGACGCGGTGATCGCGAAGATGGCCGAGATCCGCAAGACGCTGCCGCCGGGCGTCGAGATCACCTCGATCTACGACACGACAGTATTCGTGCGTGACTCGATCCATTCGGTCATCAGCACGCTGCTGGAAGCCACGCTGCTGGTGGTGCTGGTGGTGATCCTGTTCCTCCAGACCTGGCGCGCATCGGTCATCCCGTTGCTGGCGGTGCCGGTGTCGGTGGTCGGCACGTTCGCGGTGCTGCACCTGCTGGGCTATTCGATCAATACGCTGACCCTGTTCGGGCTGGTGCTGGCGATCGGCATCGTGGTCGACGACGCGATCGTGGTCGTCGAGAACGTCGAGCGCCACATCGAGCACGGCGCCAGTCCGCTGGAAGCCGCGCACCTCGCGATGCGCGAAGTGTCCGGCCCGATCATCGCGATCGCGCTGGTGCTGTGCGCGGTGTTCGTGCCGATGGCGTTCCTCACCGGCGTCACCGGCCAGTTCTACAAGCAGTTCGCGGTGACCATCGCGATCTCGACCGTGATCTCCGCGGTCAATTCGCTGACGTTGTCGCCGGCGCTGGCCGCCAAGCTGCTGCGTCCGCACGACGCGCCGAAGGATCGCCCGTCGCGCCTGATCGACCGCCTGTTCGGCTGGCTGTTCCGTCCGTTCAACCGCTTCTTCAAACGCAATTCCGAACGCTACGAAGGCGCGGTGTCGCGCACGCTGGGCCGCCGCGGCATGGTGTTCATGGTGTACGCCGTGCTGCTGGTCGGTGCCGGCCTGATGTTCAAGGCGGTGCCGGCGGGCTTCATCCCGGTGCAGGACAAGCTGTACCTCATCGCCGGCGTGAAGATGCCCGAGGGCGCGTCGATCGAGCGCACCGACGCGGCGCTGAAGCAGATGGCCGCGATCGCGAAGCAGGTCGACGGCATCGAGAGCGAGGTCGCGTTCCCGGGCCTCAATCCGCTGCAGTTCACCAACACCCCCAACAGCGGCGTCGCGTTCTTCACGCTGAAGCCGTTCGGCGAACGCAAGCGCAGCGCGGCGGAGATCACCGCCGAACTCAACCAGCGCTTCGGCGCGATCCGCGACGGCTTCACCTTCGCGTTCATGCCGCCGCCGATCCAGGGCCTGGGCAACGGCTCCGGCTGGTCTCTGTTCGTCGAGGACCGCAACCGCCTCGGCTACGGCGAATTGCAGACCGCGGTGCAGGCGTTCCAGGGCGCGGCCTCGCAGACGCCGGGGCTGGGCTTCCCGATCACCAGCTACCAGGCCAACGTGCCGCAGCTCGATGCCGAGGTCGATCGCGTGAAGGCCAAGGCGCAGGGCGTGCCGCTGACCGAACTGTTCGACACCTTGCAGACCTACCTCGGCTCTGCCTACGTCAACGACTTCAACATGTTCGGCCGCACCTGGCAGGTCATCGCGCAGGCCGACGCGCCGTTCCGCGACGACGTCGAGGACATCGCCAACCTGCGCACCCGCAACAACGCCGGCGAGATGGTGCCGATCGGCTCGATGGTCACCATCAAGCAGACCTACGGCCCCGACCCGGTGATCCGCTTCAACGGCCATCCCGCCGCCGACCTGCTCGGCGAAGCCGACCCGCGCGTGCTGTCCTCGGGCGAGGCGATGGCCAAGGTCACCGAACTCGCGCAGAAGACGTTGCCGCCGGGCATGGCGATCGAATGGACCGACCTGAGCTACCAGCAGGCCACGCAGGGCAAGGCCGCGCTGGTGGTGTTCCCGCTGGCAGTGCTGCTGGCGTTCCTCGTGCTGGCCGCGCTGTACGAAAGCTGGACGCTGCCGTTGGCGGTGATCCTGATCGTGCCGATGACGTTGCTGTCGGCGCTGCTGGGCGTGTGGCTGACCAACGGCGACAACAACGTGTTCGTGCAGGTGGGCCTGGTGGTGCTGATGGGACTGGCGTGCAAGAACGCGATCCTGATCGTCGAGTTCGCGCGCGAACTGGAGTTGCAGGGCAAGGGCATCGTCGAGTCCGCGCTGGAAGCCTGCCGCCTGCGCCTGCGCCCGATCGTGATGACGTCGGTCGCGTTCATCGCCGGCACCGTGCCGCTGGTGTTCTCGCACGGCGCGGGCGCGGAGATCCGCACCGTCACCGGCATCACCGTGTTCGCCGGCATGCTCGGCGTCACCCTGTTCGGCCTGTTCCTCACGCCCGTGTTCTACGTGGCGCTGCGCAAGCTCGCGCATCGCCCGCTGGTCTCGCATGCGCCCGTCGCGGACGCCTCGCACGCCCCGCATGCCTGATCGCTTCCCTCCTCATTCCCCCGCTTCCGGAGTTTCCCCATGACCACTGACACCCGCATCGCCCTCGTCACCGGCGCCACCCGCGGCATCGGCCGCGAAACCGTCCGCCAGCTCGCCACCGCGGGCGTGCACGTGCTGCTTGCCGGCCGCGATCGCGACAAGGCCGTGCAGGCCGCGCTGGCCTTGCAGGCCGAAGGCCTGCCGGTCGAGGCGCTCGCACTCGACGTCACCGACGACGCCAGCATCGCCACCGCCGTCGAAGAGGTCGCGCAGCGCCACGGCCGCCTCGACATCCTCGTCAACAACGCCGGCGTGTTCATCGACGACATGAGCAAGGCGCCGTCGGAGCAGACGCTGTCGACGTGGCGCACCACGTTCGACACCAACCTGTTCGCCGTGGTCGCGACCACGCAGGCCTTCCTGCCGCTGCTGCGCCGCTCCGACGCCGCGCGCATCGTGAACGTGTCGAGCATCCTCGGTTCGCTCGCCGAGCACACCGACCCGGCGTCGTGGATCTTCGACTACAAGCTGCCGGCCTACGACGCATCGAAGACCGCGCTCAACGCCTGGACCGTGCACCTCGCGCACGAACTGCGCGACACCGCGATCAAGGTCAACGCGATCCATCCCGGCTCGGTGAAGACCGACATGAACGCCAACGGCGACCTCGACATCGTCACCGGCGCGAAGAGCAGCGTCACGATGGCATTGATCGGCGCCGACGGCCCCACCGGCAGCTACACCCATCTGGGCGAAACGCTGCGCTGGTGATGCCGTACCGATGATTGCGACGCGGTTCTCCGCGTCGCTTCGTCCCCGATTTCCGGAGAATTTCCCATGTTCCATCCGTCGCGCGCGGCCGCTGCCGCGCTGTCGAAAATCACACTGTCGAAAGCCGCGCCGTCAAAAGGCACGCTGCTGAAGGTCGCCGCGCTCGCGCTCGCACTCGGTGGTTGTGCCGTCGGCCCCGACCACGTGCGGCCGACGATGACGATGCCCGAACGCTTCGCGCAGGGCACCGCATCCGACATCGGCACTGACGCGCCGCTGCCCGCCGCCGACACCGCGTTCTGGCACGGCTTCGGCGACGCGCAGCTCGACACGCTGGTCGCGGACGCGCTGACCGCCAACCACGACCTGCGCATCGCGCTCAGCCGCTACGATCACGCCAACGCGCTGCTGCGCGGCGCGAAGTTCGACCGTATCCCCACGCTGACCGCGCAGGCCGACGGCAGCGACGCGCGCAGCAGCGCCGACCAGGCGCCGGGCGTCTCACGCGCCGATCGTGATACCGAGTCGTACAGCGTCGGCGCGTCCGCCGCGTGGGAACTCGACCTGTTCGGACGCATCCGCCGCAACGTGGAAGCCGGCCGCGCCGACGTGGCCGCCAGCGCCGCCGACCTCGCCGCCGCGCAGGTGCTGATCGCCGGCGACGTGGCGCGCACGTACTTCGAACTGCGCGGTTTGCAGACGCGGCTGCACGTGGCGCGCGAGAACGCCGACACGCAGGCCGAGACGCTGAAGCTCGTGCAGGCGCGCCACGACGCCGGCCGCGACAGCCCGTTCGACCTTGCACGCGCTCGCGCGCAGCAGGCGTCGACGTCCGCGCGCATCCCCGCGCTGGAAGCGCAGGCCGCGCTGGCGATGCATCGCCTCGCGGTGCTCACCGGCCGCCCGCCGGAAGCGCTGCTCGCCGAACTCTCGCCCGAGAAACCGCTGCCCGCGCTGCCGTCGCGCATCGAGGCCGGCACGCCGGGCGACCTGCTGCGCCGCCGTCCCGACATCGCCGCCGCCGAAGCGCGCCTGCATGCCTCGACCGCGCGCATCGGCGTGGCGACGGCCGACCTGTTCCCGAAGTTCACGCTGCGCGGCCTGATCGGCTCGCAGGCGATCGACACGAACGACTTGTTCACGCGCGACAGCGAAACCCGCCTCGTCGCGCTGGGCGTGGACTGGTCGTTCCTCGACATCGGCCGCGTGCGTGCGCGCATCGCCGCCGCCGATGCCGACGCCGCCGGCGCGCTCGCCACCTACGAACGCACCGTGCTGCTCGCGCTGGAAGACACCGAGAACGCCCTCGTGCGCCACGCACGAGCCCGCGAGGAAGACGCACTGCTCGCGCACGCCGCCGAAGACAGCGCGCAGGCCGCACGCCTCGCGCGCGTGCGCTTCGACGCCGGTGCGATCGGCCTGCTCGATGTGCTCGACGCCGAACGCACGCGATTGCAGGCCGAAGACGCCTTCGCCGACGCCCGCACCCGCACCGCCACCAGCGCCGTCGCCCTGTACGAAGCCCTCGCCGGCGGCTGGCCGGAAACGCTGCCGGTCGAGCGGCCGGTCGCGGCGAAGTAGGGCGCATGCGAGGTGCGGCGGAAGTCGCGCCTCGCGTGATGTTGTTTCATTGGGCACCGGTGTACCGGGCGCGCCCTCTCCGACCCCACACCGTCATCCCGGCGAACGCCGGGACCCAGCTTTCAGCGCTCTATCGTCATTCGGAGGCTTCGCACGCTGCCACGACCGGCTGGGGAACAACATTCTCCCGGTCATGTCTCTTTGCACGGATCTACCGATTGGATCGGCCCGACGGCCTGCGCTAGGCTTCCCGTCGCGGGATCATCCCGCGACGCGATTCGCCAGCAGCCCCAACGGACCGGATGCCATGCCCCGATCATCGAATGCGTATCGCGCTCCCTTCGCTTTCCTCGTGAGCGCCGCACTGGCTCTGGCCGCGTGCGCCCATCCGCGACCGGTCAAGGAGACTGATTCGATGACATCCGATTCCACGCCGGCCGCGACGGCCGGACAGGGCGCTGCCGGCACAGAGGGCCGGGCAGCGTCGGCCGAGGAACTGCTGACGGGCGTGCTCGAACTCATCCGTACATCGCAGCGCCTCGATGACATCTCGCCCGCGCGGCTCAAGTCCGTTCTCGGGATCGAGGTCGAACATGCCCGCGACGGCTCGGGCCGCTACGGTGCCGGCGGTGCCCTCGCAACAGGTTGGACGTTCGGGGTCGAAGTGATCCCGCCCGGCACGCAGGGCCTGACGCCGCGCTTCAGTCTCGACATCCAGCCCGCCGTCGCCGGCACCACGCCCGACATGGGCGCCGTCTGCCAGCCCGACTTCGAGCAGTTCGCCGCCGGGTTGCAGGCGACGGGTCTCCAGCGCACGCCCTACCGGGCCGAACACGGCCGATACCTCTACGACCAATACGCGAAGGAACTTCTGTCGATTGAGGTCACCGCGGGCGCGCAACTCGATCCCGCGACCATGGCGATCGTGCGCACCTGCGTGCAGTCGATCCGGATCGGGGAGGGCGGTGCTGCATGAGTGCGTTGACCGGCTTCTCGATGCTCTCTCCGCGATTGAAAGATCGACGTCGACGCATGCTCGTTTCCTTTATCCCCATGCTGCTTGCGCTGAGCGTGTCGGCCTGCGCGACCAATCCGCCGGCCCGGACTCAGGAGCCCACGATCATGACCACTGCAAAAAACTCTTCCGCTGATGAAAGTCCGGCTCTGACCGCCGAGGACGTCGGTCGACGCTTCCTGAAATTGATCGGAAGCGTCAAGTCGCGCGACGCTCTCACGCGCGAGCATGTCCAGGCAGCGATGGGGCTGACACTCAGGGACAGCCCGAACGGGCCATTCCACACCCAGCGGCTGGAAGACGGCTGGCTGTACGTGGTCTCGCTCGGGCACGAAACGCCCCCGGGGACGTCTATCTCGCTCAGTCTCGAATTCATCCACGAAGGCGACCGGTTCGCCGACATGTCGGCGATCTGCGCCCCGGATTTCGAGACCTATCACGATGCCTTGAAGGCGAGTGGGTATCGCGATGTGTTCCAGTACGACCAGATCAACGGCGAGGTTGGCAGGCTGGTCGGCGTCAGCTACGTCGGTGACGGAATGAATGTCGAGATCCTGCCCGAGGTCCGTCGTTTTCCCGACGGCAAGGCCTATCCCGCTTGCGTCCGGCGAATCACGTTGGTGACCACGCGCTGAGGAAGGCAAGGGCATGGCACATCCGCAGCCGAACGCGCAGCTCGAAGCGGCGCTTGTCCAATTCGGTCAGCAACCCAGCGTGACAGGTGATCAGGCGGCGCAACTGCGCTCTGCAATCACGTCCGATGCGCGCCTGCTGGGGCAGCTCAATCAAGCAGCGCAAGCCGGACAGCTCCAAGGGTTTTCGCTTGCGACGGCCGGCAACACCAGCCCCAATCTGGTGGGGCATTACGACCTGCAAAGCGGCGTGGTCTCGCTGCCCGCCTCGTCTTTCCAGTCGACTGGAACGGCTGCGGGCGCGGACCTGAAAGCCGTCATGCAGGTTCAGGAGATGACGATCCGGTTCGGCCACAGCACCTATCTCGATCCGCCGCAGGCCGGTGTGGCCACGCAGGCGAGCCACCCCGTCACCCGGGACATGCTCGACAACCTCCAATCGACGCTCAACGGTTCGCCGGTGTTGGCCGATGAAGTGAAGCGCGCGGCCACGACGCGCGATCCGGGTACCCATCCGGGCAGGATGCTGCTGGAGAATTTCGGATTCGTCCGACCGGATGTCCATGCGGGCGGTACCTACGACGGGTATGCCCAGACCATGAATCTGCCTGCGCTCGGGCTGCAGACCAACACACCGGCCAATCCGCAGGGCAGGTTCAATCCCGACGATCTCACTTTCGTGATCGGGCATGAAATCCAGCATGGATTCGACCATCCCGGAAAATCGCAGGCGACTGCGCTGTTTGGCCAGCAGGTCGGCCAGATCGCGCAGAGTGCAGCGGTCGTCCATGACTACACCGTCCCGGTCAGGGACTACATCCAGGCCGGTCGGGATGACGAGGCAAAAGCCGAGATCTCGGGTTGGAACGCCCTGTTGAGTCGGCACCAGCAGACATCGCCGAACTTTTCGCTGGACGACATGCGGCAGCGCACGCTCGCATCCGGCCGGACGGCCGATTTCGTGGAGCTGGATCCTGCGACCAACACGACCGTCGCGAAGCAGGGGCTGGTCTTCAATCCGGACAACACGCTGGCGCAGTCGCCCGCCAACATTGCCGCCATGGGCCAGCATTATTTCAACCGCCCGGACGTGGCCAGCGCTCAGCCGGGGCAGCGCCCCGTCGGTCTGGGCGAGAGCGGCAAGTCGGATTACACCAACTACTACGGTGCCGGTGCGATCGAGACCATCGTCCAGGCCGAGCGCCAGCATGCGCAGCACCACCCCGGCGTGACCCACCGGTTGACGATCGACATGGCGGCCATTGGGTTGAAGGAAGACCTGATGGAGCAGGAAGGCATCAACATCCAGATCAGCAGGGCAACGCCGCAGCCCTACTACGACAGCAGCCAGTCCCCACCGGCGCAACATCACTTCGACCATACGCAGGACGGCAGCGTCAATCCGCAGCACGATCATCGCTACGTGCCTGTCGTTCCCGGGGGCAGTTCTTCGCCCGGCAATGCCATCCGCAACGGGGCGGAAGCCGCTTCCGAGCCGACGCCCGAAGTGCGCGCCTCGCCGCTCGATGCCTTGAGTCCCGGCGACCAGCAACTGCACCAGCGCATGGTGCAGGCGGCGCGTGCGAACGGTTACGACGACGAGCGGGCGGGGAACATCGCCGCGCAGGGGCTGCTGGCGTTCAAGCAGGACAGGCTGGTGCGACAGGCGGACGACGTCGGCATCTACGGCGGCAACCTGATGACGTCCTACTTTCCTTTCGGCCGGGACCGGGAACCGAACCACCACACGCCGCCGCTGGATGTCGCCGCGGCGGCGCAGATGCCCGCGCAGCAGACCTTGCAGCAGGCGGTGGAGGTGGATCGCCAGCAGCAGGCGCAGCAGCAGACGTTGGCACAGCCGCAGGTGCCGCAGACAAACGGCCCCGCAGGGCCGTCCATGGGCGCGCGGGCCCTGTAGCGCCAAAGCCCGCATTTCCGCTGGACACCCGCACCGCCACCAGCGCCGTCGCCCTGTACGAAGCCCTCGCCGGCGGCTGGCCGGAAACGCTGCCGGTCGAACGTCCGGTCGCGTCGAAGTAGGGGGCACGCGAGGCGCGGCGTGATGCCGCGCCTTGCGTGTCGTCATGATCGAAATGCGTGCGATGCAGCGGTGTCGCGACGGCGATGCGTCGCATCGCGCGTGACAACGGTGACGAGAAGTTCCGCTCGAATCGCGTCGCCATTCATCTTCGCCACAGCGTGCATCGTCTTCAATGCGCCCGCGCCAAGCCGGCGCATTTTGTTTGGTAATTCCTAAGCAAACCGGACCAAATCTGAGAGGATTTGGTCATGAAACGATGCCCTTCCTGTGAGGGAAGCCGG
>NZ_JBQUZW010000014.1:0-120720 GCF_056313665.1 Lysobacter sp. DMC104
GTCCCCGACTGGTTCGCACCCGTCGACACCGTCCCGGTCAGGTTGTGCTCTTCCACGCACACCGCGCCCACCACACCGCCGCTGCCCAGGCTGTAACCGCCGCTGGCATCGGTGCTGGCCGTCGCATACGTCGTGCTACCGCAATCGGTGAGCGTCACCGTCACCCCCGCGATGCCCGCCTCGCTGCCGTTCTGCACGCCGTCGTTCGGCGTGCCGCTGTTCGCGCCCGTCCCCGGCGGGACCGGTGCACCGCTGTCACGGAACACCCGGCCCGATACCGTGAACCCGCCGTACGTGTCGGTGAACGCACACACGATGTCCGCTCCCGACAGCACGTTCGCCGCCGGAATCGTGATCGCGCTGCCGCTGATCGTGCCGAAGCTCGCCGGATTGCCGGTGGTCGCGGCGTTGCGGTCGAAGCACGACACTGCGTTGAGCGTCCAGCCGGGCGGCACCTGCTCGGTCACCGTCGTCGCCACGCCGTTGGCGACCAGTGTCTGCACCGACGAGTCGGCCAACGCGCCGGCGGCGCTCGTCGTCACCGCCACACCGGGGAGGGCCGCGGGCAGGCCGTTCGTCCCGGTGAACGCAAAGCTCCCCGTACCGCCGAAACTCGTCTTGCGGATCGTCAGCCTCGGGCGGGCGTCGTTGGTGAAATCGCAGGTCCAGTTCGAGCCGGCGGCGACGTTCGCGGCCGGGATCGTCACCGTACCGGTGGCGCCGCCGATGGCGGGCAGACCGGTCGCGGCGAACGTGCTGGTGCCGTCGGTGCAACTCGCGGCACCGAGGGCGAAGCCGGCCGTCACCGTTTCGCTGATCGAGACCGCGGTCCCGGACGTGCTGATGACGATGATCGGCTGGACACCCGAGATGCCAGAATCGGCATCGTAGGTGACGGGTGTACCGGCTACCGTCGTCGTGATGGTGGCCGCGCTGTCGGCCACGGCCGGCGTGGTCAGGTCGGTGTCGGCATTGGTGACGCCGAACACGAACGTGCCGGTCGACGACGTGCTGGTCTTGCGCAGCAGCACACTCGGATTGATCGCCACGTTGGCGCTGAACTCACTGGTGTTGTTGGCCGTCGTGGCGCCGTCGGTGCGGATCGCGATGGCCGTGATCCGGTCGTTCGCCGTCAGCCCGGTCACGCTGAGCGTGCCGGAGGTGAGCAACCCACCCGTCACCGTGAGTTCGCCCAGATAGGTGCCGCCCTCGCCGGCCTGCTTGCCGTCCGTGCCCACGTCACCGGCGTTGCCCGCCGCAACCTTGTAGATCTCCAGCCGATAGGTACCGGTACCGCAGTAGGTGGCACCGAGCGTCAGCGTCGTGCCGTTGAGCACGGCATAGTTGATCGTCGGCCTGGCGATGTCGCCGTTCACGCCGCTGGTCCCGTTCGCGGTGCATGCGTTGGTGTTCAGGCTCACGCCATCGCCATTGAGATCGATCGCGTTGCCGCCGTTGCCGCCGAAATCGTTCTGCGACACCAGCGCCTGGGTCG
This sequence comes from Lysobacter sp. DMC104, assembly GCF_056313665.1. NCBI lineage: Bacteria > Pseudomonadati > Pseudomonadota > Gammaproteobacteria > Lysobacterales > Lysobacteraceae > Lysobacter > Lysobacter sp. DMC104. The sequence continues at coordinate 1,496 of NZ_JBQUZW010000014.1, forward strand.
GTGTCGAGATCGAACGATCCAGCCGCACCGCGGCACCCGGATTGTTCTGGATGATGTTCTGCAACACCTCGATCTTGCCGGCGCCGGTGATGCGTACGCCGAACAGTTCCGCGCCGCCGGTGCCGTTGCCGATGATGCTGTTGCGCCAGACGAACCAGTCCCCGGACGCATGCCTGAACCCTTCCACGCCCACAGCGCCGTTGGCGACGATGAGGTTGCTGTCCACGGTCAGGGACCCGGCGTTGACCGGCCACAGCCCGATCCCGTCCGAATGCACATCGACCAGCGCATTGCCGCGGATCTCGTTGCCGGTCAGGGTCCAGCCGGCCACGTTGTCGGAGGCCGGCACGTTGCCACCTGCGCCGGGCACCACGCCGTCGAACGCGTGGAAGCCCACCAGGCTGTTCCTCAGCGTGCCGTTGTCCGCGCCGGAGATCGTGATGCCCGCACCGGTCGTGCGTGCGCCCGCGCCAGGATCGGTGAAGCTCGCCGCGGACGTGCCGACGACATCGGCATCGATGAGGTCGCCGGTGAAGCCGTTGGAGACGTTGTTGCCGATCTGGATGTCGGCCGAGGCCGACGTGGTGCGCGTGCCGTTGCCGAACCCGTAGATCGCGATGTGGCGGATGGCGACGTTGCTGGCCTCCACGTCCAGGCCGGTGGCGATGCTGTTGTTGCCCGGCCCCTTGATCTCGAACTCGGGGCCGTTGAGTTGCGGCAATGCGACGGCGCCACGTCCCACGGTGCCGCCGGTGCCGAGCGTCGCGTTGTTCGGGTTGATGACGGTGGTGCCGTCGTCGTCACTGTACGCGGTACCGTCGATCGTGGTCTGCGCGTCCGTCATGGCCGGCAGCAGCGATGTCGGTGCCACGCGCCACCATGCGTTGCCGCCACTGGCCTGGTTGGTGATGACCGCCGGGACGAAATGCATCGTATCGGCACCGGGGATCGTGTTGGCGTTGAGGATGAACTGCCGCAGCGAACCCTGGCCGCTGTTGCCGGCATGGGTCACCACGTCGAAGCCGAAGCCGAAGTCCGCGTCGGTGACATCGCTCGAGCCCAGCACCACGCGGGTCACGTGCTCGTCGTTGTCCAGCGTGGCGCCCGGATTGTCGGCGACCGCGCCGCGCCGGCCACCGTAGCACGCGCCCTTGGCGGTCAACACTGACGTATCGATTGCCACACCGCTGGTGGCGGTAGCGTTGCTGTCGATGTAGGCAGGCGGCGTCCCGCTCACGCACAGCGGACCATGGCCGGTGCCTCCGGCCGAACCGGCATTGCCGTTGCCGGAATCCGCGTAGGTCTGCTCGCCCACCACGCCCGCGATGCCCGCGGCCGTGGTGACTGGCCGGTCGACACTGATGTAGTAGGTGCGCGCCAGAAGATTGCCGAAGGTGTAGCTGCCATCGGCCGCCGTGGCAGTGGTGGTCTGCTGCACGCCAGTACTGTCGAACAGGCGCACGGTCACGCCACCGATGCCGGGATTACTGGCGTTGCCGACGGCGCCATCGAACAGCAGGTCGCCCGATTGGTCCTCGAACACTCGACCCGACACCGCCAGGATCTGCGGCGTATTGGTGATGGTGCAGTTGATCGCGTCACCGGACACCGGCGTCACGTTGATCGGCAGGCTGGTCAGCCCGCTGACGTTGGTGGTGCCGGAGTTGGTGCAGGCCACCGTCTGGACGTACTGCGCCAGGGTGGAACCGCTGCCCGTGGCCATCGCCTCGTTCAGGGTGTAGGCCGTGCCGCTCGTGCCGTTGAATAGCACGTCGGCCGACGTGATGCTGCTGCCCGCACCCGTGGTGTCGCTCGGCGCCGGCGCACCGGTACCGGTCGCCGTCAGCGTGAACTGGTCGGTCGCCACGATGCGGCCCGCACCGCCCAGCGTCTTCTTCAACTGCAACGTCGGCGTGTTCTGCGCCGCGATCACGCAGACGCGCTGTTCATTGACCGCGGCCGCCTCGGTGGCCGCGACGAAGCCCACGTTGACGATCGGATTGCCCGCGAAGTCCAGCGCCACGATGTCACGCACCAGCGTACGGACGAGCGTGCCGTCCACGTAGACCCGCAGCGTATTGGTGGGCCGGTCCCACGCCACCCGCACCGTATGCCAGTTGCCATCCTCGACGTTGGTCACCGTATCCGTCGTCAGCTGCCCCGCCGCTGCCGGATTACCCGCCCGGTGCAACGAGATCTCGTCGGTGCTGGGGCCGAAACCGGCGGGATCGGTCCCCGCATTGTTGTTGGTGTCCACCTCGAGCGTCAGCGATGGCGTGATGCCCTGGTATCCCATGCCCGCCCCGCCCGTTCCGGACGTGGCCGCACTGGTGGCCTTGAGCACACCCGCGATGCCGCCGGCGCCCGAGTCGAGGTCGCCGTAATAACCACGGTAGGTGTAATCGAACGAAGCGGCCAGGTTCACCGTCTGGTTGAACCATGCCTGCCCGTTCTGCGAGGCCGGACTCGTCGACGTCAGCCGGATGCTGCCGTTCTGGTAGCTGGCGTTGCCCGAGACGTTGAAGTTAGGGCTGCACAGTGCGTCGTTGGCGGTCAGCGTGGCGCTGGCCGCGGTGTCGTTGGCGCCGCGATCGGTCTGCAGCGCGCCTGCGGCGAGCGTGTTCACGAAACTGCCCGCCGTGGTGGGTTTCACATCCACCGCCACCGTGCAGGTGCTCGCCGCCGGAATCGTGGCGCCACTGGCGAGAGAGATGGTGCCTGCGCCGGCCACGGCGTTCACCGCACCCGCGCCGCAGGTGGTGACCGCGTTGGGCGTCGCGCTCACCACCACGCCGGCAGGTAGCGTGTCCACCAGCGCGGCACTGAGCGTCGCGACCAGCGTCGGATGCGTGTTGGTCAGGGTGATCGTCAGCCGGCTCTTGGCGGGCACATCAACCGTCGCCGGGCTGAACGCCTTGCTCAGCGTGGGCAGGTTGACCTCGTTCTCCAGCACGCACACGGCATTGATGCCGCCTGCGTTGGCCTGGGTGTTCAACCCGGCCGCCGGAATGGTGAACGCATTGACACCCAGCGTCGGATTGGTGCCGCCCGACAGGCCCGTGCAGGCAGCCGAACGCAGCGTGTAGCCGGTGGGCTGCGGCGCTTCGGTCAGCGTGGTCGCCGTGTTGGCGGCCGTGAGGGTCTGGGTGGCGCCGGTCACGGCGCCCGGGTCGCCCGCCGCGGTGGTGACGAAGGTCTGGTTGGCCCAACCATTGGTGCCGGTGACGGTGAAGGTCTGGCCGAAGCTGCCATAGGACTCCTTGGTGACCGTCAGCTTCGGGCGGCACAGCGCGGCGGTCTGGAAGTTGGCCATGAAGCCGGCGATACCACCGCCATCACCCACCTGCAGCACGAGGGTATTCAGGCCCGCCTGCCAGTTGTTGCTCAGCGTGATGGAACGACCATTTCCCGCCAAGAAGTCCGTGCATCCGCCATAGTTGGGGCCGCCGGCGCAACTTGAAAGCGTGGCGTAGGTCGCCTGCTGGACACCGTTGACCCAAGCCGAAACCGTCTGGTTGTCGGACCAATACTTCATGGTCAAGGCTAATGTTGCCGGATCGACAGCCGGGTCCAGATTGAAATCGAAGCGATACCAGCTGTTGTTCTGGCCGCTGGACGAACCAGCGCTCGGCACGCCGCTGATCCATGAAGTGCCGGCCGCAGGCGCCGCCCAAGCACCTTGCACTACCTTAGACGCTGGGTAGTAGCCGCTCGCGGGTGGCGCCAGCACTGCCTGGCCGCCGCCATCGAGGAAAGCCACCTTCCAACGATCATCCTTGCCTGCGTTCACGGTCGAATAACGTCCCGTATCGAAGCCCGCACCGCCATCGATGCACGACAACGTGGGAGTTGCCGGCAGCGGGTTGAGGACACTGGTGTTGGTGTAGGTGCAGGTGATGTTGGCCGCCGCCGCGCTGGCAACCGAACTCGGCGACGTGACGGTGCGGCTGTAGCCCGTACCGCCAGTGATCAGGCTGGTGCCATTGCCGTCCACGCAGGCGAAGGCCGTCGTGTAGTTCGCCAGATCGGTGTAGGTACTCGCCGCCTCGGTCAGGGTGATGCTCTGGCCGGCGTTGACCGTCACCGTGCCGGTGCTGCCGCCATTGCCCACGGCATTGGCCGGATTGGCCGTGCAGCCAGTGCCGCAGGTGGCGGTGCCACCACTGACGGTGAGATTGAACAGGGCGTTGTCCGGCTGGATGCCGGCGGTCGCCTTGACCAGCGTGACCGTGGGTTTGGCGTTGGTGAACGTGCAGGCGATGTTCGCGCCCGCCGCCGTCGCCGCCGCATCCAGCCGCACGCTGCGCGCAGGCACGCCACCCACCGCGGCGCTGGTGGTGTTGACCGTCGCGGTGCCGCCGCTGCCCAGCCCCGTGCAGGTGATGCCCGTCAGCACGAAGCCGCTGGCCGAGGGGTCGGCCTCCGAGATGTCGGTCACCGTGCCCGAGGCGGCCAGAGTGCGCGCGGTGCCGGCCACCGCTGTGCCAGCGGTGATGGTGGTCACGCTGGTGTTGGCGTAGCCGTTCGTGCCGCTGAACGTGAAGGTGCCCACGCCGCTGTTGGACAGCTTGGTCACCGTCACTGTGGCGGTGCGCGAATTGGTGAAGTCGCAGGTCCAATTCGACCCGGCCGTCACATTGGCCAATGGAATGGTGACCACAACGTTGTTGCCGCCCGTCACGGGCAGGCCCGCAGCGTTGAAGGTGCTGGTCCCGTCGGTGCAGCTGGCGGCCGTCAGGCTGTAGCCCGCCGGCACCGCCTCGGTCACGGTCACTGCCGTCCCCGTCGTGGTCACGACGATGGGCTGAACACCGGCCACGCCGCTGTCGGCGTCGTAACTCGTCGCCGTGCCGGCCACCGTCGTGGTGATGCTCGCCGCGGTCTGCGCCCCGGCCGTGGCGAGGTCGGTGTCGGCGTTGGTCAGTGTGAAGGCGAACGAGCCCACCCCGCCATTGCTCGTCTTGCGCAGCAGCACGCTCGGCGAGATCGCCACGTTGGCGCTGAACTCGCTGGTGTTGCCCGCCGTTGCGGCTCCGTCCTCGCGGATCGCGATGGCGGTGATCGTGTCGGTGGCGGCCAAGCCTGCCACCGTGAGTGAGCCCGAGCTGAGCGTGCCGCCGGTGAGGCCGGTGAGCGCGCCCAGGTAGGTGGCGCCTTCGCCGGCCTGCTTGGCATCTGCACCGGTATCGCCCACCGACGCGCCCGCAGCGACTTTGTAGAACTCCAGCGTGTAGGTGCCGGCGTTGCAGTAGTTGGCGCCGACCGTCAGCGTGGTGCCACTGAGGGTGGCGTAGCCGACCGTCGGGCGCGCCAAGTCGCCATTCGCCCCGGAGGTCGCCGCTGCAGTGCAGGCATTGGTATTCAGGCTCACCCCATCGCCGTCCAGGTCGATCGCATTTCCGGTATTGCCGACGAAGCTGTTCTGCGTCAACTTCGCCTGCTTGCGTGATGCGCCGATCGCGATGCCGCTGGAGCCGTTGGCGCTGAAGCGATTGCCTCGCACGAGGTTGGACGTACCGCTGCCGACCATCGTGATGCCGATGGAGGTGTTGGCGAAGAACAGGTTGCCGATGATCTGCCAGCCACCACCGGTGCTGCCGGAGGTCAATGCCAAGCCGTTGCCCGCGGCCGCCGTGACCAGGTTGTTCTGCACCACGACGTTGGCCGTTGCACTGGCCTCGCCGGCGAAGGCGGCTGTGGAGATGTCCGCTGGACCGCCGACGCTGCCGCGCAGGAAGTTGCTCCGCAGCGTCCAGTCCCCCTGCGCCAGCCCGGTCAGGTTGCACAGCGACACGTTCTGGCTGGTCGAGCGGATGAAGTTGTGCTCGATGAGCCCGGATGTGCCGGCCAGGCCGGCGCAGGCGCCGGCTCCTGTGGGGCCAACGGCTATGCCCTGCGCAGCAGCCGTGAAATCGCCGCCCGCGGGATCCTGCCCCAGGATGTTGTCGCGCACAGTCAGACCGGCAACCCCGGCAGTACGCATCAGCAGCGCAGCGCCGCCTCGGGTAATGGAGAAATTCCTTACCGTGGCATTGCTGGCCGCGACCTCGAAGACGGCATTACTGAGCGCCGTGCCGCCGGCTGTGCCCCGGATTTCCAGTTCGGGCCGCGCCAGTGCGGCAATGGTCGCCTGGTCGATGCCAGTGCCAACCGAAATGCTCGCCTCCCGGTCGCCGGGCATCGGGTCAAGCACCGTACTGCCATCGCTCATGCTGTAGGCGGTGCCGTCGAGCGTGGTACTGGCTCCGTTGGCGCCGGTGATGGCCGGCAGCACCGCGGCCAGGCTGGTGCGCCACCAGTTGCCGCCGCCACCGGCGGCGTTCGTCGCCACCGCCGGCACAAAACGCATCGCATTGGCGCCTGATATGGCGTTGGCGTTGGTGATGAACTGGCGCAGGCTGCCCTGGCCGGTGTCGTTGGTGTTGGTCACCACGTTGAAGCTGAAGCCGTAGTTCACGGCGGTGACGTCCGTCGCGCCCACGACCACGCGGGTAACGTGCTCCTGATTGTTCAGCCCAGTGCCCGGGTTGTCGGCCGTGCCGCCGCGCCGCCCGCCGTAGCAGGCGCCATTGGCCGGATTGACGGCCGTGCCCCCCACGACCGCGGCGCCCGCGTCGTTGTAGGTCGGCGGTGTTCCGCTCACGCACAGCGCTCCGTAACCCGCCGCACCGCCCGCCGCACCGGTGTTGCCGCTGCCGACGCTGGCATAGGTCTGCTCGCCCATCACGCCGGCCGTGCCACCTGCCGTGCTCGTGGGCCGGTCCACCGCCACGTAATAAGTGCCCGCGGCCGGCGAGAAGAAGCTGTAGGAACCGGGCGCACCGGCAACCGTGGCGGTGACGGTGGTCGCCACTTGAACGCCAGCGTTGTCGAACAGGCGCACCGTGATGCCGTTGATGCCTGGGTTGTTCGCGCCGTTGACGGCACCATCAGCCAACAACTCGCCGGCGCCGTCCTCGAATACCACGCCAGAAATGGAGGCGGCCGTGTTGGTCGCGGTACACGAAACGGAAGGTCCATCGGTTCCGACTACCGCAGGATTGAAGGCGGAACTCGGTATCGTGAACTTGCCTGTGCCGGTCGTGTCCACCGTGGGCGTGACCGCCACGCCGCCCGCGGTCTGACAGGTCACTCCGGTTAGCGAATAGCTTGAAGGTAACGCTGTCTGGCTGATGACAACGTTACTGCCATCGGGGTTGATGCCGGTTGCCTGGGTGCTCGACAGCGCTGCGCTGGCGTCATATTGCACCGTTCCATTCGCAGCGATTGGGCCGACCGTTGCGGCCGTGTCATAAGCAGCGGTATCGACATTAAGATCGATATTGGCCGAACCACTAACGCTAACGTTGCCGGCTGTAGTGCCGACCAACCTTTCACTTAGGCAGAGGGTAGGACGTTGTGTAACACTGATGGAATTTACAATTGGGTTATCTCCCGCCGCGCCTGCAGGCACGCTTGCATCAATCGCGATAGTGCCATTAGGCGGCAGGCCGGCCGGCAACTGGACCTGTGATGTATACCCGTAGAAATTGCCGAATCCGTTATTGCCTATGTAAGCGGTAGCTGGCGCACCCACACAATTCTGTATGCAAATTGCCCCTGAACTAAGAACCCACCCGGTCCTTGAACCCCACGTGGCATAAACAACGCCGCCATACCTCAATCTAATCAAAACATTATTTGCATCCCAATTGAAGCCGGTAGTAATTGTTACAACGGGCGAATTCGCAACGTTCACCAAATTTTGGGTGAGTGGCGCGAGCCATGCCGCCCCGTCGTAGTTGGTCGCCGGCATGTTGGTGCCGGAAATATTCTGGATACCCCATCCTCCGTAGTTCCAGTACGTCGCTCCGCTTTGAAAGGTTGGGTCCTGCACCACGGGCGGTCCGCACGTCGCTGCATCGGCCACCGATCCGATCGTCATGGTCGAGCCAAGGAAGGCGACAAGGGCTAACCGCGCATACGACGAATGGCGCCCTCCCATCCCCAATGGTCGACATAACTGGATGAGTCGCCCAAAGCACAGCGCCAAGGCATGGCCGACCAGGCACACGAGAGTCAAGATGATGCCCCGATACGCAAAGATCACTTTCATGGTGTTTTCCCCGTGCCCGCACCTTCCGGGCGCCTGACTTCGGCTCGCCGATCGGATGCCAGGCACGCGATGTTTTCGGTGGTGGCATCTGCATCGCAGCCCTGCACCACCGGTTCGTCAGCGCCTCTGGCCTCCACCTGGATGCGATCGGGCGGGATACCGAGTTCGGCAAGGATCGCCTTGACGGTTTCGGCACGTCGCTCGGCAAGTCGCCAACTGAATGTTGCTTCCCCCACGTGGTCGGCATACGCAAGACCGAGCGCCATGCCGGGAGAAGCGTGCTGCTTCCACTGCGCCGCAACGCGGGTCAATTCTTCCAACGACCCCGGAAGCAGGTCCTCCCGATCGGCACCGCCGTAGCGGAAGCGGATCAGGCTGCCCATTTCGACGGGCCAGGCATCTGCGGCCGGTGTGACCGCAGCCGGCGCTGCGGGCATCGCCGATTGCGTCGGCGTGGTCTGTGTGACCAGCGGCGCAGACGAGGTCGGCGCAGTCGCCGCAGGCGCGGGCGTAGCAGCGGCGGAGGCCGGCGCAGGCGCAGGGGCGGCCGGCATCGGCACGGCACGTCCACGGGAGAACGCAGCTTCGTCGAACTTGTAGCGCAGGCGCACGTAGGCGCCGCGATCGAGGTAATCCTCGTCGGTCAGATCCGCGTCGTTCAAACCGAGGACGTTGTAACCCGCCGACAGCCACAGGTTGGGCATGAGCCGATAGCCGCCTTCGAGGCCGAACGCCCATTGCCGTGCCCCGCCCTTTCCGTAGAGCAGCGCGCTCTGCAGGCCGATGTCCCAACGATCGTCGAGGTCATAGGTCATGCGGCCGGCGAGCAGGTGCGCCCAATAGGTGCTGCGCAGCCCGTCGGCGTCCAGGATCGAGAACTTGCCGGCGTAGCGGGCGTTGAACCACAGGTCGCGCCGCGGCTGGACGTTGAGGTGCGCGGACACGATATGCGTGGTGGTCTCCTCGTCCGTCGCGCCACTGAGGCGTTCGGTCTTGTACTCGTAGCGGGCCAGCGCGTTCCAAACGTCCTGGTCGACCGGGCGGTAGGCCACACCGATCTGCTGGCGGACCAGCAGGCGGTCGCTGCCGCTGGCGCTCTTGACGTCGCTGTCGCTGACGATGGAGCGCGCCAGCAGGGTCCAGTCCCGATCGATCTTCCAAGCCACGCCGGCCGTGAGCATGGCGGTATCGGCGTCGTCGCCGCTGCGCAGCTCCAGGCCGCCGCTGGCCTTGAGGTCGTCGCGTTTGGTGTACTCGATCGAGCTGGTCAGCGCCGTGGATTCGACGCCTTCCGCACCGCCCAGTGCCTGCGTATGCTCCATGCCCGCCTGCAACGTCAGCCCTTCGCCGAGGCGGAAGACATTGCGCAGGCCCAGCGCCGCCACGGCGTCACGCCCGTTCACGCCATCACGCAGGCGATATTCGCTGTAGGCACGACCGGTCTTCATGTACGTGCTTTCGAGACCGAAGATGCTGGTGTTGTTGCGCTGGGTATCGTTGAGGCCATAGTCGCCGGTCAGGCTGGAAATGAACTCGTGACGGCCGTAGAAGCGCAGCCTGTCGTTGATGCGGTAGTCGCCGCCGGCCGCGAAGACCTGGCGATCGGCGTCGTTGACGGCCTGTTCGGCCTCGACGAACACGCGACCGTCGGGGGCGAACGGCAGGCGCGCGGTGAGGCGACCGCGGATGGTGAACAGGTTCTCGTCCGAAGTGCTGCGCGGAAGCGAAGCCGATGACGACGGCGAGGAAACGTTGCCGTAGTCGAAGGACGACGCCGGCGAAGCCGATTCGTTGCCGGCGCGCACGCCCAGTTCACCGCTGATGTTCTGGTTGAAGCGATGCTGCACGCTGAGCGACGCTCCGCGACGCTGGTTGTCGCCGGTACCGCTGCCGTCGGAATAGACCGCCTCACCGCGCAGTTGGGTGCGCTCGCCGAGCTTGTATTCGGCGCGCAGGTTGGCCTCGGTGCGGCCGGACGCGACTGCCGCAGACGGATTGTCGAACCGGTCGTTCGTCTTCGCGATCTGGGCCTGGAGCTTCAGGCGCCGGCCTTCGTGCCGCAGTTCGATGCGGCCGCCGAGCCCGTCGCCCTTGTCGTCGGTACGCGTGCCGACCACTTCGGCGGCGAGCGAGGTCTTCTCGCCCAGCTTGAACAGGCCGGTGAACGCGAGCAGCTTGCGGGCATTGTCCGGGTTGTCGTCGACGGACGCGGCCACGCCGAGCTGGGCGCGCTTGCCGACCTTGAACTGCGCATCGGCACCTGCGACCCAGAACGCGGGACCGCCGCCGTCCACCTCGTAGGTGATGCGAATGGACTGCGGATTGAGATCGGGATCCAGCGACGACACCGGCTTGCTGAACAGCAGGCGCTTGGTCGTGGGCTCGATCGCATAGTCGACGAAGCGGCTGAGCCGCGTGGTCGACAGGATCAGGCTGGCCTGGTTGCGATCGCGCACGAGGATCTCGACCTGCTCGCTGTTGGCGAACAAATCACCGGCGGCCTTGAGGTAATACGGCCCGGACGTGCCGTTGGCGGGGAACTCCTCGATCTTCTGGCGCAGGTGATCGTGGCTGGCGTATCCCTCGACGCGGACGCGATCGTTCTCGTAGTGCTGCTTGACGCCGGTGAGCGAGCGATTGACCTGGCTGAGCTGCCGCACTTCCGGGCTGGCCGCGGTGGTCAGGTCGCCGTACATCAGGAACGAGCGGTCCTTGTCGATGCGTACGTACGCGCGATCGGTGGTCTGCGCATCGAAGGTCCGCGCGGAAGCGTCGCCGTAGACGGGGTAGTACTCGTCCGGACGGATGTCGCGGAACAGGCGTTCGCGCGAGGCCTTGTCAGAGTCGTAGGCGGCCGTGAGCAGGTAGTCGCCCCGGATCACGCCCTTGAAGTACAGGGCCGCACGCGCCGATGCACGGCCCTTGCCGTTGTCGAATTCCCGCGACCAGTGGTCCAGTTCGGCCTCGAAGGCGTCGCGCACGCCCAGCCCCTGGGCACGCTTGCCGAAGTCTACGCGCGCCTCGACGATGCCGATGCCGGCGAGCGGCCGCAGCTCGGGCAGGAACGCCACGCGCACCTCGCGCGAGGCAGTGCCGGCCGACGCACGGATCACGCCATCGCCGGGCTGCTCGGGAGGCATCAGCTCGAAGGTGCGCTTCCCGCCTTCGATGAAGACCTGCAGGCCTGGCTCCTCCGGATTGAGATCAGGCGTGTTCCAGCGGCCGGCATTGGCTTCCACCGTCACCGCCGTGCGCGCCGTGACCGGAACGCCGCTGGCGTCGGTCAGGCGGACGCCTATCTGCAGCGGCACGCCGATCCGCACGTTCGCCGGCACATCGAAATCGATCTGGGCGAGCTTGTCGGGCGCGGTGATCGTCAGGCTGCGCTGGTCGCGGACATTGCCGAATTCATCGACGACTTCGAGCACGAGCTGGTTCTCGCCCGCCTTGAGTTCGATGCCGATGTATTCCCACGCCACCAGGCTGCGCGCCGCCAGGGTCGAACGCTTGCCCACGCGACGCTCGGGAATGACTTCGCCGTTGACGCGCAGTCGCAGGGCGGTACCGCTCGGCCCCTTCACGCTGACGTTGGTCTGGCGCGCGGGCAGCACGTCGTGGTCCTGCAGGTCGAGGAAGCCCGGTGTGTTGTCCAGATCACGCAACCGTTCTTCGAGCGGGATGGCGGATGCAGTCACGGTCGGTTCCATCTCCGGCAGGCCACCCATCGGCGCGACCTTGACGTCGGCCGGTGCCAGCGCGCGGAAACCATCCGGAATCGGTGTTGCAGCGGACGGCATGGTCGTGCCGCCGGCCACGCCCTGCGCGTCGATCATCGGCCGCACCACGGGCTGGTCGAGCTGGACGCCACCGTTGTCGGTGATCCGGCCGCTGGCTGCGAGGGCGCGTGCGTCGCCGATGCGAACCGGCTGTCCATCCGGCGTGAGGTGCACGCGGGCACGCGCGGCCTCACCTTCCGCCCCGGTACGGCCAGTGGCCTGCTGGCGCCGCGTCTTGACCTCGTCAGCCACCGTCTGCTCGCAGCCGGCGATGGCGAAATCGGCCTTGTGCCATTCGCCCTTGCGCAGGTCGACGAAACGGCTGCCGGCGCGACCGGCATTGCGGTTGTCGAGCACTTCCAACTGCGCGCCGACCGGCAGCGTGGTGTCGTCGAGCTTCAGCGCGTGGGTGATCGGCCGCAGGCCGTACAGACTCCACTTGCCTTCGCTGTCGGTCACCACGCCGGTGCCGTCCTCGATGAACAGGCGCACGCCGGGAACACCGGACTCGTCGGGATCCTGCTCGCGGTTGCGATTGCAGTCCAGGTACACCTTGCCGAACAGGAAGGCATCGTCCGAGAACACGCCACCGCTCACGTGGACGCGCCAGGAGGCTTCGTTGGATTCCTGCGTCCCCGACCAGGCGCGCGCCCGGTTGATGGCATCGCCCGTGGTCGGTGCACCCACGCCGATGCGCAGGCGATAGGTGACGTCGAGCGATGCGTCCTTGGCGAGCGTCAGCGCGGGGTAGTCGAACGTGAGCGTACGTCCCGGACTGCCCGCCGGATCGGGCATGGACACGCCATCGGCACGCGCGGAGCCAGGCACGTAGGCAAAACCCAGCGGCAGATCGTCGACGAAACGGATGCCCACCAGCGGGCCGCCGGTCTTGTTGGTCAGGGTCAGGGTGTAGTGGACGAAATCGCCGAGTTCAGCCTGGTCCTTGTCGCCCTTCTTCTGCAGCAGGATCGTGCCGCCGGTGTTGGCCGGATCGAGCGGAATGTGGTTGTGCACCACTTCGCAGATGGCGCCGGCGGCACCAGAGCGGCCGGCGGCGAACCGCCAGTAGTAGCTGGTCGGATCGCTTCCCTGCGGAGCGCTGCTGTTGGGCACGACCGCATTGCATGCCGTATAGGCACCCACCTGCGCGGGAATCAACGCCGAAGGCACGATCAGCCCGCTGCCGGCAGGCGGCGTGACTTCCAGCCGATACGTGCAGACGTCGGAGATCGGCGGCGACTTGAGGAAGAACTGGTATTCGCCGGAGGCCGGCGTCACCATCGAGATGCTGCCGTCGGGATAGAAGGTGTACAGGCCCGTCGTCTGGCCGTAGTAGATCTCGTCGGCAACGATCGGCGTCGCCGGTCCGCTGGTGCAGGATTCGCGGTAGAAGCGCACGATGGCGCCGGCCACCGGCTGGCGGGTCACCGAGTTGTAGACGACGCCCTGCGGGTCGATCAGCAACAGTTCGACATCGTCGGCCACTGCGACCACGATCGCGCCGGGATTGACGTTGATGTCGTTGCTGTCGAGCGATGCCGCCCAGGCGCGGTTGTCGATCTGCACGCGGGTCCCGATGGCGCTGGGCTTGAGCGTCACCCGGAGCCGAAGGACGACGGTCTCACTTTGGCCGGGTGCCAGCGGCCGGCTGCCGTCGGTCAGCACCAGACTGATCGCGGTCGGCATCGATGCGGCCGCGCTGGGATTGGCAAGCGCCGTGCGGTCGCAGAAGGCATGACCGGTGAAGGTGGTCGACGGCGCCAGCACGCCGTTCTGCACCGTCGGCGCGGCAAGCAGTTGCCAGGCCTGGATCGGCGTACCGGCCAGATCCATGCCGAAAGTGCAGTCGAGGTTGTCGATCACGCGCACGTTCGGCGCGGTGGCCGTACCGACGTTGGTGACCGTGAGGCGATACTCGAACTCGTACTGATCGGTCGCGACGCGCTGCGGCGGTGTCGCCGTCTTCATCAGTGTCAGCACCGGCAATGCGGTGGACACCGGCGTGGGCGCAGCGTTGTTGGACGGGTCGCCGTCTCCATCGGGATCGGGATCCGTACCATTCATCGACTGGTCCGAGATCTCGAGCTGGCCAGTCGCGGTGATCGCCGCATTGGTCGTGGCCGTGTTGTAGCGCGTGGCCGCTCCGCCCACGGTGTTGAAGCGCACCGAGAACGCGACCGTCACTTCGCCCGCGGGGGGCAATGTCGCGCCGGTGGCCAGCAACGTCGTGCGGGAGCCGGCACCGGTAAACGAGGCATCGATCGCGGCGCTGGCGCCCGCGCCCTGCAGATCCGAGATGCGCAGGCTGCCGGCGACGATGGTGTACTCGCCCGGCGACGGGACCGTCGCGGTGGTGTAGGCACCGAAGGCACTGCCACTGCCTTCCAGCAGGTCGCTGATCTGCACCTTGTAGAGCGTCTCGCTGCCGTAGTTGTATGCGCGCAACAGGAAGGGCACGGTGACGGTGCCATCCGGCGTGCCATCGGCGGCCACGCCGCCCACGGGTTGTCCGGCGCGCTTCGCCAGACCGATGCGCGCCGGCGTGGTGGCGATCACCACGGTGTTGGAACGCTCGTCCGCCGGATCGATGCCATCGTGATAGTCGCTGTCCGCGGTGTTGGGGATCAGGCGCGGCGCGGTGGACAGCACCCTCACCGTGAAGCCCATCGAGAACGAGCCGTTGACCACCAACGGGAACGGCAGGCCGATTGCGACTTCGATCGCCGCCGCGTCGTCGGCGCCGGTGCGGTAGTAGTAGGCGGGATCGCCAGGCAGGCGGAACAGTCGCAGCACGCCAGGCGTCGCGGTATGCAGCGAGCCGGCCACATATTGCGTGCCCGTCGGGATCACGTCGCGGATCAGGATCAGGCTGCGCGGCGCGCCATCGACCCGGATCGTGGAGCCGTCCGTGGTGGAGTTCGACGGCATCGCGTCTACGTTGCCGATGTTGCTGACGTTGACGACGTAATCGGCGGACGAACTGCCGGGCAATACCATGCCGGGATGGCTCACGGACTTCGTGAGCGAAAGCACCGCGGCATCGCGCACCACGGTCACGTCCATGTTGCTGGCGGCGTTGCCGCTGGTATCCGCCGTCGCAGTGAGGGTGAAGCAGGCCTGGCCGGTGGCCGACGACGTGGGGACGAGGCCTTCGATCAGCAGGCTGGCCGCCTGGCCGGGCGCCAGGGCAATGGCCCCGGCTGCACCGAGCGTGATCGTCGGGTCGCTGGCGTCGACGACGCCGTTCCCGTTGAGATCGAGATGGACCGTCACCCCCGACAGGTCGAAGGTCGTGCCCGGGCAACCGGCTCCGTTGGGGGCGATCGCCAGGGTGTAGGTGGAATGGGTGTTGCCCGTGTTGGCGAGCAGATGCGAGAAGCGCGCAAGGGCGCCCGGTGTGCGCGCGATGGTCTGGTCCTGGGTGAGGCGCAGCGCCTCGACCGCCTGGACCATCGCGTACACCGCATTCGAGTCGACGATTTCCTGCTGGGTGTATCCCGCAGGAATGTAGGTGGCCCTCGCGGTGTTGGCGATCGACACACCTGCTGCCGGGGCCGCCGCGGACGCGATACCGCTCATCAGTCCGATGAGGATCAGCGCAAGCGCGAACAGCAGTACCTGCATCGACAGGACCAGACGCCTCCGGTCCATCCCTGTCTTGCCGTGAAGAGGAGTGTCGTAACGGATCATCATCTGCCTTCTTCCGCTGACTCTTGGCCGCCCTCCTCCCCGCAGCGACGCAGGGAGGAGGGACCAGATCGAAAAGACCCCTTGGGCAGTTCCCGGTGGGAGGAGGCTGACCGAGGAAGCAGCCCGCCCAAGGGGTGAAGCGTCAACGCATCGTCACAGCGGATCGATCTGCACGGCGAAATGCAGCGTCACCGTGCCGCCAGGTGCGAGCGTGTTCGCCGCGCTACCGCAGCTCACGGCCGCAACCGGCACACCACTGGAGGAGAAGCCGACCGGCGTACCGGTCAACCCGGTGGACGTACACTGGATGGCCGGCTGGAACGCGCTGAAGCTGGTGCTGACCGGCATGCCGTCGTTGACGGTCACGTTGGTGACCGGAGCCGCACCTTCGTTGGTGGCAACGACGGTGTAGATCACGCAACCGCCGGGCGCAGCCGAGATCAGTGCGGAACTGGGCGCCGCGTCTTCCACGCCATCACAGCTTGCGTCCGGCGCCTGGGTCTTGATCAGGCGCAGCTGGCCGGTGATCACGGTGGTGACATCGTCCGCCGAAACCGCCGGACAGGTGAAGCCATCGCCGTCGGTGTCGGCATCGGTCGCCGTCACCGTGACGCTGCTGACGCTACCGGCCGTGGCACCGCCGGGCGCGAACACCTTGACCAGGATCTTGGTCTGCGTGCCGCCGGCGAGCGCCGGGAGCGGCGCGGTGATCAGCGTGTCGCCAGCGTCGATCTGGCCGTCGCCATTGACGTCGACGTAGGTCACCGCCGTCCAGCCTGCCGCGATGTCGGCCGCGGAAAGCACGGCGCCGATCGTGACGTTGCCGCACACCTGGTTACCGGTGTTGGACAGCGTATGGGCATAGACGATGGAACCACCCGGCGTCGCCTGACCGCTGTTGTTCGGCAGCAGCGACCACGCCCACAGGTTGGGAACGGTGACGGTCACGGCATCAAGCTTGCTGTCAGCCGGATAACCACCGTTCGACGCCGGCGAAAGCGCCTTGGCCTGGAAGTAGATGTTCTGCGTAGCGATCGCCGCACCCGAAGGTGGCGTCACGCAGGCCACGGCCTGACCCTGGGCACCCGCGGCCACCGCGAGGCTGGCGATCGTGGGATCACCGCAGACACCGCCTGCCGCGTGGAAGGTCACCGTCCAACCGGAGGGCAACGTTCCCGGGAAGGTCGCCGACTGACTGGCGGCCAGCGAGTAGCTGTTGGCGACCGTGTCGTTGTTCTTGACGAACAGCGTGAAGGTCGTTCCCGTGCCGGCTGGCGTCGAGTTGGTGGTCGTCGCCTGCGGACTCGGACCCGGACCCAGGTCACCGTTTCCGACCGTACCCGAGCCGGTACCGGCCGCGGTGTTGGTCAGATCGACCAGCGAGCCGATGACCGTGGTCACCTGCACCCAGACCGAGTCGTCGCCGGTATTCGCCGTGCTGGTATCACCCACCGAGTCTGCGGTCAGCAGCGCCGAATACGGGCCGGAGCCGACCGGTGCGGATGCCGGCACGCTGGCGCGCACGACGACCGTGGTTTCCGCGCCCGCGGCCAGAGGACCGGTATCGGGCGTACCGTCGCCATTGCTGTCGAGCAGCGGCGTGACGCCATCGGCCCGGAACAGGGTGAAGGTAGTGCCGGCGGGGAAGCCATTCGACCCCATGGTGAGGTTGAACGTGTCGGTCGCGTTGCCCGTGTTGGCCACGTACGTGGTGAACGACACCGATCCGCCCGCCACGACGCTGGGCTGGATCACCAGGTTGGGCGATGCCTGCGACGGGTTGTCCTCGACATCATCGGCGGTGGTCACACCGCTGGTGTCCACCGCGACCACACCATAGGTGGGCAGCGTGTCGAACGGCGACGGATTGGTATCGCCATCGGTGCAGGTGTTCGGATCCGTGCAGTCGGTGGTCGAGTAAGCGGCGATATTCGTCGTGTTGGCGTCGTCGACCGTGGCGGTCGAATTCACCAGCACCACGAAGCTCAGGGTACCGCTGACGTTCGGCGCGACGCTGGCCACCGTGGCCTTGATCGTTCCGCCGACCGACTCGTAGGTGATCCCCGCCGGATCATCCGCATTGCCGGCCACGTCGCCCAACGCCGTACCCGGCGCGGAACTCCACACAGCCGAACCGGCCACGTAGGTGAAGCCGGACGGCAGCGGATCGTTGAGCGACACCGCGCCGGTCGCACCGCCGGTGTTGCTGTAGCGCAGGGTGTAGACCGTATAGGTGCAACCCGCAGTGAGCGTGCCCCACGTGGTGGAGCAACCCGCCGCCGGAGACGCTCGACCGCTCGTGATCGCGGTGGGCCATGCACCGCCGCCCGGCGCCGCGACTGCAGGCGCCTGAATCGCCTTGGTGACGGAGAAAGCCGCCAAGTCGGTCAGGTTGACCGTATCCGTATCGGTGTCGGTCGTCGCGATATAGGTCGCCAGGACCGGCGAGGCGGGATTCACGCTCGCGGTGACGGTGGCCACATCGTTCGGCCAGGTCGCGACCGTCGCGGTGCTGGGCACCGTGTAGGCGACGACGAACTTGAAATTGCCACCGTTGCCTGCCACCGAGGTGGTGAAACCGGTTGTGCACAGCGGCACACCCGCGCTGTCGCACAGCGGCGTGAGGGAATTGTCGGGAACGCCATCACCATTGGCGTCGGCGAACACCTGGACCCGGGTGAACACGATGCCGTCCGCAGGCTCGGTCACCGTGATGTCGAAGCTGTCCGTACCGTTGCCGGTATTGGTCAGGGTATGCGGCATGTAGACCTGATTGCCAGCCGCCGCCGACTTGTTGTTGTCGGAGTTCAGGGTGAACGCGCCGACCTGCTGCACGAGCGTCTCGACCAGGTTGGACGTGGCCAGTTGCGACTGACCGTTGGGATCGATGTAGCTGGCCGAAGCCTGGTTGCCGATTCTCGAATTGGCGGCGGGACCCGCAACGACATAGCTGGTTGCCAGCACCACCGCGATACCGACCGCGGTGGCACTGACCTTCAGCGGCGGACCGCCCGGTCTGGTGAGGAGAGGGATCTTCATGTCTGTTCTCGCAGTGATTGACAAAGACAAGCCCCTCCCGTGCCAAACGACACGAGCTCCGGCCATTCGGATTACGGGATGAGCGGTGGACACGGCGCCCGAGTGGGCGCCATGCGGAACCTATCGCTTGGGCGTGCGCGACACTTCTTGTGCGCTGGTGCGCGGCGTACGCGCAGGCGCGGCGTCGGACGCGGGCGATTCGGCCCCTTCGATCCTTACGCGCGCAACGACGCTCACTTCACCCTTGCCGTTCAAACGGTCAATGACCCACCTCAGCGTGCGGTATTCAGCGTAGGGCACCGGCTCCTCATGCAGCTTGCCGTCTGGACCCTTGACCTTGCGCGTGAGGGGTTCTCGCCCAAAACTGCCGCCGGCCGTTGCAGCCTCGGCAACCAACCCGGCGGGAGCGGAAGCGGACCTGGGCAGATAGTCCGTTCCCTGCGGGATAGGCAGAGTTGCTGCCATCCCCGACACCGGCTTGTTGGTGGTGTTTCGATAGGTCGCGCGGTACTCGATGATGTCCCCGGGCATGACCGCATCGGCCGGGAGGTACTGCTCCTTCCCGTCCGCACCTTTGATCACTTTGAACTGCACCAGATCCACCTTCACAGGCGGAATGGCTTGCACTTTGGGTGTCGCGCGATCCTGGGCAATCGCAAAAACGGGGCTGATCGCATTCAGCACCAATGCCAGCATTGCAGAGACCAGTAGCCCATTCCAGGATCGAATCGATGGTCGCCCCATCAAGCAGACGTTTGTATTCATTGCTCCCCCTGTCCTTTGAAACATGAACCAAAATCATGTTGATCCACACGCCAACTGCGGCGCATGCGCTTTGACATATCCCTCGCGTCGGAAAGCCGAAACCATCTCTTGTGTCGTCACCTTCCGGCTCAATCGCACCTTTTGAGGATGTGGTGAGTATTCCCCTTTTTTTTACATCTTGGGTTCTGCTTTCTTCAACTATCAATTCGAGTCCGTGGAACACGAGAGAAACAAGAGTATTTCCGACATTGTTCGCCACCCGCTGGAAACCCGGCCACCTGTCAACGCCACGTGCTCGACCGACTCCATGACCGGCCGCGGTGGACGAGTCGCCGCTCTCTCTCACCGCCAAATTACGAACGACTTCAAGCCCGAATGCCTGAAGGCCAACGTCGACGTCCAGCAGGCGGGTTGCCGAAACGAGAATTGACAGTTGCGCAAAGAAGAACCTCGCGTACCGGGCTGGCCAGGGCAACTGTGTTCAACTCGGGTAACTGTTTGCCCCCCCCCTGCGGAGACGGTCACTACCAGCGGCGCCGTCACAAGTCGAAGCAAAGGAGCGGTGATGGATTTTCAAGGAAATTTCAAGTTTATCGATCGATACGAATCCAGCGCACTGGAAAACACGGTCCTGTCCTTTAATGAATCACTTTGGGACAGCCTATCCTGGCGGGACAGGATAGGTCATGAGCATCGTCATACCCAGACTATTCCAATCCTGTTCGACAAGGACTTTCGCCATGTGAACCCATCTCGGCATCCCGCGTATGGCGCCTTGGAAGATGTAGTCCATGATCTTGAAGAGATCATGAAACGTCGTTATGAGGATCTGGATGGATATTTCATCCGAATGATCATCGTGCGACTAAAGCCTTGGTCAGAGATTCCTCTTCATTACGACACGGGCTCATCCCTCCCGTACTCGCATCGAATTCACCTCCCACTTAAAACGAATGAAAATGCGATATTCGAGATTGGAAGTGAATGCAAGAATCTCCAGAGGTTCGACCTGTGGGAAGTCAACAACCAGCGCGAACATGGCGTACGAAATGCTTCAAGCGAAGCGCGGATACACATGATCATGGACTGGGTGACCTCCGATCTTGTGCGTTTGAGGAAACAGGAACTGGGCTTGGAGATTGGAGATGTCGGCACTCCGCCCAAGGAAGATTCAAGATCTCGGTAACCGGGATGTTCAAACCTTTGATGGGCATTTGAAGCATTTTTCATTGTTCGTCTGGATGCTGTTGCTACTTGCACCGGAAGAAGCTTGCGGCAACCTGTCGATTGCAGCACCCGGCAGCCGATCTCAAGGAATCAGAGGGTCTCAGGATGACGTCAGATGCCATGGAAAGACAAGAACACATCATTCAAGGCATTCGAGTGCCGTATTTCGTAACTCAGAAACGCATCGATGAGCTGCGGCAGCGCACGATGAGGGACGATGATGTTTGGTTGGTGACCTATCCGCGATCGGGAACAACACTGACGCAGGGACTGTTGGCCGGCATTCTCAACAAGGAATCCAGAATCTCTCGGCACAAGGCCGTTCCCTGGCTCGAGGTTGGCGATCCGCAGGTCCACTATTACGTGGAATTGGATGTCATTGATGACACCCCGCCCCCGAGATGTTTCAAAAGCCACTGGCCCGCAGAAGGCCACATGGACCCCTCATTGCCCGGTGCCGGCAGATTCATTCATGTATCCAGGAATTGCCTGGACATGTTCACGTCCTATTACCACCAGTATCTCAGCCCGCCTGATGATGCCCCAATATATCGAGGATCTCCCGACGATTTCCTTCAGCTATTCATGCGCGGCAATGTTCGGTGGGGCAATTATTTTGATCACTTGGCATCTTGGCGGGCGTTCAATGACGCGCCCAATGTGTTGTTTCTGACGTACGAGCAGATACTTAATGACATGCCTTCCGCGGTCGAATCCATCGCCGAGTTCATCGGCGCGCAAGTGGGTCATCGTGATATCGATTCAATTACCGAACGCTGCAGCTTTCCCAACATGAAAGCCAGGGAGCCTGAGGCGCCAAACCACTTCAGGCACGGAACGATCGGAGGTCATCGGAATTTTTTGACAGAAAGACAGATAGAGATACTGCTATCTCGTCTCAATGACAAATAGATGCCGTCTTGATGCGGCAGGCGGTAGGCGGTATGGCACATGCAAATCAAGGATGTCGCAAAAAAAGTCAAGGAACGAGGTGGGACATGAAAAATTACCGCGAGCGCTTCATCCAAGCACGCGAACTTGGAATTTACCTCGAAAGCGAGTATTCAGCGTGCGCGGAGATGCCGGCCCCATGGCTAATGGATTCCGACGTCCTGATTGCCACTTTTCCGAAGTGCGGGACCACACTTGTGCAACAGTTGACGTATATGGCTGTAAGCCGAGGGGACGCTGGATTTCACGAAATTGGACGCGTTTCCCCATACCTGGATTGGCTTCGCAGAAGCAGGCAAAAGCTGCGCTTCGAGACCGCATATACACCGCGGACAATGAAGACGCATTCGCTTCCCAAGGACCTACCCGGATGCACTCGCGCCATATGTTGCTTCAGAGACCCTGGCGATGCAGCTGTCTCGTATTACCACTTTCTGTCCCATTGGCTTTTTGATCCGTCTCGACTGACTATCGACGAATTCGTCATTGACTTCTTTTGCTGCCCCGATCAGCGGCAGACAAGTTATTGGGCACATTTTCTGGCTTGGCGGGACCGATGCCGAACAGGAAGTGCACTTGCCCTGGCCTACGAGAACCTGATCAAGGACAAGCGACCAGCCGTTGAGATGATCTGCACCTACCTCGGGCTACCTTTCGACGCAGCGCTCGTGGATATGGTCTCCCGATACTCGTCCTTTGGATGGATGAAGAAGAACGAGAGCAAGTTCAACGAGTCGGACCTGCGTCGCAGTAGCGAATTCTACGTTCCAAGCGACATGGGCAACCTAGTGACGAAGGTGCGCTCTGGGAAAGCGGGCTCCGCATTAAGGGAGCTTTCTGATGGGTCTCTTGATCTTCTCGAGCAACGTTGGTCGAAGCTGATTGCGACAAAGACAGGACTTCGATGCTATCGCGATTATCTCGATGAATTGGCTAGTGACCACGAGCGCCACGGTCGTCTTGGCGTACAGATTTAGCAATGAATCTTTTTTCTATTCTGGAAAGAAATAGCATCACTCGTATCCTCATCGACAACCCGATTTTTTTTGGAGAAAAAGATGAACGACCTCGTGAGCGCATATGTGCAACGGCTGGAGAATTTTTGTCAAAACGGATCTATCGGAGATGAGCCGAGTGGCGTTTATACAGCCGTGGGGTCTCCGCTTGGCCCTCGAATCCATGTGAGGAAAGGGGGCGGAGAGGTTTCTGAGGTTGTGTCATTCTTGAGTTTGGACTATTTGAATATCGGCCAGCACCAAGCCGTGCTGGAGGCGGCACAGAAGCATCTAGAACAGTATGGAATCGGATCGGCGTGTTCGAGAGCGCTCATGAATTTCGAACCACACCAGGAACTGGAAAGGTCTCTTGCAAAGGGACTGCCATCATCTTTTGGCTGTGTCCTTACCAATACCGGATACGGAGCGAATGTAGCGCTCGTACATCTCTTATGCGATACCGTCAATGCTTTAGGTGGTGGCCTACTGCGCAAATCGAAAGACATCCTGGTTTGCGCGGACGTTTTTTCCCACACCTCCTTGCTCAAACCGCTGATGAGCCTGAAGAATGACCGTGGATTTAATCTTGTCAAATATCCGCATCTCGATTATGAGGCACTTGATCGATCGCTTTCCGAGCACGGAAGAGATAAAGATATGAAGCTTGTCGTGACAGACAGCTTGTTTTCCATGGGCGGAGATTTCGCTGACATGGAAGCACTCCTTGGCATCGCTAGGAAGCACAATGCTTTCTTAATCGCAGATGGCGCCCATAGTGATTGGATTTATGATTCGCAAGGGAGCGGCATCTTTATGGATTCCAGTCGATTTTCCGCGGATGATCTTGAGCGAGTCATTTTTACCGGGACGCTGAGCAAGACGCTGTCCACGCAGGGAGGGTTTATCATTTTCCCGGCCCAATGCATCAATGAGCTGATCCGGTATTCTTCCTCCGAAGTGATTTTCTCTGTGTCCATTCCGGCTTGGTCAGCGGCGACATGTTGTCGGACGCTGGAACTGATCAGGAGCTCGGTAGGCGTCGAAAAACGAGCACAGCTCCACGCCCTGTCGGCGCTCCTCAGGCAGCGCTTGCGGGAAGAGGGGTTCAATACGCTGACTTCCCAGTCGCACATTGTTCCTGTTCTCATCGGCGCATCTGTCTGCGAAGTACAGAAATATCTTCTTGAAGAGTTGGGGATCTACACAGGCGCTGTCCGTTGGCCTGCGGTTCCGAAGAATGGCGCATTGCTTCGGTGCGCTGTAAACGCGGGACATACGGGGGAAGATATGGAGCGGCTCGTGAAAGGATTGGCGATGGCGCGAGACAAGTTTCCGTCTCTGAGAGCTGTTTGCTGATCTAACTCGAAGAACGGTACCGTATGCCATACCGAGCATACCTTTGCATCGTGCTATTTTCCTGATTGGCAATGCGCTTCAACATTCATTCTGACTGCACATGTTTGGTAATTACCCGACACCCGCGCCTCGGCAGAGGCGATTCCGCGGCGAGTGTGTCGGGTTCGATTTCGGCTGTCACCTCCGGCTCGGGAACGATGGGCGGCAGGGTCACGAGCGTCTCGCGTAGCGCCTGAGGGAGCGTCCGGCCCCTGAGGCCGGAGCCCTGATGGCTGCATTCGAGGTTGTAGTAGCGCAGGAACGCCTTGAGGTCGCGCTCGGCGCATTCGAACAGGCGCCTCTGCCCGTCCGAGAGAACAAAGGTAATCTCGCGGACGCGGGCTTCAGCGAAAAGGCCGCTGATGGCGCTTGAGAATGCCGTATCGCTGCCAGACACCACGCATCCTGGAGGGACTGACCTTGATGCCGGAGAGACGAAGCTGGTTGGCGACGAACCGGGAGCCTTTGGTGGGATGCTTGAGGCAGAAGTCGAGGATGGCGCTTCGACCTTATGGCCGACCCAGTTGGGTTGCTGCTCTGCTCGACGAGGCCGGCGACACCGGCGGCTTGGAAATGGATTGTCGCGTACGATTGCACAGTGTGCAGTAGAGGCGCGTTTGCCGAGCACGCTCAGTAGAAATCGGTGCAACTGCGCTGGTACGTCTCAAATGCCTTCCCGATGACTTCCCCCGAGACTTCCGATGGGGCGATGCGACCACGCTTGGCGATCGCCAGTGCAACGGGGTACCAGCCGCGGAATTCCTCAAGTCGCAAGCCCATGCAACTACGTGCCGCCTCATATTCAGGGCCCTCGAATTCCTTGTTGTCGACATTCAAGGCACGAAGGGCAAGCACGGCATCGTCCGCCACACGGGCAGCCTTCGTCGGCTCATCCTGCTGCTGGGCATAGACACTGGCCCACACCTGCTGCTCCCGGTCGGACATCAGATGCCACGGCAGGTACGCAGTCATTGCGATCTCCAGAAATGACAGGTTGGCGCCCGGCCGGAGGAGCGCGCCATCACGACGAAAACATTACGAACACTGATACTGCCCTGCCTGGCAGGCCGTCGCTAGCCCGACTCCGCATCTCGCATGACTTCCCATAGCTTGACGTCGAGGCCGTGACAAATCCGCTGCAGCGTATCCAACTGCAAGTTCTTCTCGCCTCTCTCGATGGCGCTGTAGTAGGTGCGATGCATGTTGATGCGATCGGCAAACGCCTCCTGGCTGCAACCAGTGGCTGCTCGCCGAACGCGGAGCGCCTTTCCAAGGCGTTGAGCTAGGGTCGCGGACATCCCGCCACCCTAGTTAGCTGCCTCTTTAAGCTCTACAGGCTTAAAGATAGACTACTTATAGATTCCATTCAAGCCAGGACCGATCATGGACGTCAGCACCCTCGCCCCTCGGCTGCGGACCTTCTTGTCCGCCGCTGGATTTGCCGTATGCGCGTGTCTCCTCACGGCATGTCGCGGCCCGATGGACCAGCCTCTGGATACCGGGTCATCCATGCAGGCATACCGAGCGTCTCTCGACCCAATCGTCGAGAAGATGACGTCGCACGAACGGGATGCATACGAGTGGGCCGTTCAAGGCATACCGAACATCGCGGCACTCCATGCAAGGTATCCGAACGGCAGCCCTCGGGACATCATCAGTGCGCGGGTCTCCGAAGTGCGGTCAAGCTACTCGCGCACCATTGCCGAGCTTGAGTCGTCCGCGAAGGCATCCGCCTCCGTCAGAGATGATCTGAAGAAGATCGTCGCTTCTGAAGGTCAACTCGTCATCGAGAACGACTTCTTCGGTCCACAGCCTCGCATCAAAGTTGTCGTGCATAACGGCTCGTCTAGAGGCGTCAGCTCTCTGCAGTGGCGGGCCTCGCTTTACCTGGAAAATGCGAAAGCACCCATAGCCGCAACAGTTCTATCCCAAGACTTCAAGAGCGATGGCGGTTTCAAGCCAGGCCAATCCTACGCCTCTACATTCACGGTGGGATTCGTTCGCGGCGACGGAGCATGGACAACCCTTGAAGTCCGAAACGCCGCGCAACGCCGGGTTCTGCTTGAGCCTGTGCTGAACACTGTTCGTGACTTTGGAGATCGCCCTTATCTCGCCAACGACGAAGTCGAAGAGATCAACGCGCTGCGGGAAGCGAAAGCGGAAGCCGACAAGTACAGCGACATCTGACGGAGGTCACGGCAACAGGTGAACGATCGTAGTCGAAGTTCCGATTCGCCAAGAAGCCAACCGTCGATACCAACTATCGACGATCTTGGGCTGCAAGCATCCATCTATCTCGCCGCCTTGCTCCGCGCTCAGGAAGAACGAATCAGCGTCACGCCAGCATCTCGGCTCACTCTTGCAATGATGGTCGAACTGAAGACCCTTGGCATCATCGATGCCCCGTGGCCGGAAGCGCGGTGGGATCTCGAGCCACGAGCCGAAATCACGCCAATAGAGGGATTTCAATGGCTATACGCGTGGGCCGCGTATTCACGGGACTCCGTGCATGAAGCGATCGTTGAACTGATCGCTTCAGTCCGGCTAAAAGAGATGGACAGCGAGTGGCGTGTCAAACTATGGCAGTCACTTTCCGTAGCCGAGATCGAAAGCTACTTCGGACTGCAGTTGGCCAAGCACAGATTTGAGAGGAAATGGGCAAGCGACATTGAATACGTCTACAGAGAGTGTCGCCCCGCCATGTCCATTGCCAGATGGCGCTACTGCTGCTGGGCAGCAGTCAGGCATGGCGCATCATCGTCTCAGCAGCAGGCATACCCTGACCTAGGCGCAGTGAGAGAGGCCATCTATAGCGAGCTCAGGAAGCGAGCAGATCTGGTATGCACTGGAGAATGGCCGGGATGCACTTTTCCCCCGACGAACCCTAGGCCTCAAAATGCGCTTGGCCGGCTATTCGTCGATCAGCTTTCCACTGTTGGAAGTGGCTATTGGAACTCTCCTGCAACTGACGCAGGGTTACTCATCTAGCCTAGATCATTTGACCATCTGAATGCGCGGGATTGAGGACTTCATCTGCGCCTGTGATGAAGCATTGCGATGAGGGCCCAATGGAGGCATCAGCTTCAGTCGCCCTCCCCGTCATCGCCACCGTAATCGCTACCCTCGCTGCCGTCCTTCTTGGCAGGGGCATCGAGCTGCAATAGCCCGGCAGCATTGACCACGTCCTTGACTTGACCGGGTGCCAACCCACGAAAACCCGGTTTCGAGGCGTACTTGTGGAAAATGTACGTGGCCATCGTCGTCAGCGCCTGCATCGAAACCTCTTCCACTGGCTCGATGCCCATTTCCTCGCGACGTCTCACGTATTCGATGTAGATCGGTTCGGCTTCATTCGCCAATCGCCAGTTGGCGTCCCATGCTTCGGGAGCCAGTCCCTGCGTGAAGCTGATGCCGCTGCGCGCCGGATGAAAACAGTGCTCATCGAAGCGCTTGTAGGCGTACTTCACTTCATCCGAAGAACGATGCCCTACGAACTCGACGTCGTCGGCCATTAGGCGCGCCGTGATCTGCTTCTCCCCGGCCTGGATCAGGAGTTCACGCTTTAGCTTGAGCTGAGGCTGCCCTACCATCAAGGTGAACAGCATCACCCGATATTGCTGATAGAGCTCGTTCTGGATGGACATGAGAATTTCAAAGTGCAGCGTTTCGAGACGTTGCGCATCATCCAAGACCAGCATGATCTTCTTGACGGGACAACGACGGGCCAGCACCAGGAACCGGTTGACGATCAGCTCCATCTTCTGATCTTTCGAACCACGCTTAGGTGGGATCTCGCCCAGGGACCGAAGCAACATGTCGAGGAAGTCGCCCTCACGAACGACGTCGTGCTTGCGTACGCACAGAAGAACAACGGCAAGCTTGTATCCCAGAGTGTCAGCAAGATACCGCTTGATAAACTCGGCGCAATGGGACTTCCCCAAACGTCGCTGGCCGTAGATCATCACTCCTGAAAAATTGAGCCGGATCCACGCCGTGAGGCTTATCATGATCCGGCCGATCGGCTTGGTCAGGATCAGATAGTCGTTTCTCTCAATCGGATGGGGGGCAGGCATCGATCATCCTTTCAACTTGCTGCCGAGCAATGCTTCGATGTCGAACTCATCGTCTTTCGCAACATCAGCAATCAGTCGCGACGACGCAGATGGACGACTCGAACGCGCAGGCGTCTGGGGTTCAATGCGCACCGATTTGTCACGCGCCTTTTTCGGCTGCGCATGGCTCGCCTTGCTGATTTTGCGCAAGAACTCGGTCACCTGCTCTTCCGGGTCGACGCCTTCGGTCCAATGAAAATTTCCATCCGCAATCTCCCCATTGAGTCTCTTGCGAAGCCGCGTGTCGTGGACGAATTCCGCCCACGGCCCGCGAACCCAGAGGACCCCCAGATCTATACCTCCGGCGACTTTTGCTTCGATCGTTCGTAGATCGGTAAGATTGACGGTGATGATAACTTCCGTTCCCGCCAAGATATTGCCGCTGGCACGTAGCATGTCGTTGGTGTAGTTGCCTTTGAGATACGTAATGCGCGGCGCATGGTCTTCACTGCAGCTCACCGTCGCAGTGAGTTCGATCTTCAGCAGGTTTCGCCACGCCGCCTTGGCGGACATATCGGCGCGAACCAACGCGGACTCAGGTTCCTCTCGGAGGAACTGCAACGGCGACTTGCCATAGTGAGCTGCGTGTGGTTCGGCGTTGTAGTTGCTTAGCACTACATCTAGATACTCCTCCATTTGCTCGATCGTGAGTCCATTCTCTTCTGCATCCTTCATCGCAGCATTCCTCTCTTTGTTGCTCATGTCCGGGCGTACGCCGCCGATAAGGTGCTGGACATTGCGATGCGTGATCGTATTGAAGAGCTGCTCGATTTCGGAGCGAGTCCTCGGTTCGCCAGGAATTCCAAGTCGAAGCGTGGCGTGCAACCGCTCGAGCACGATCTCTCGGATGTTGTCGGCATGCCCACACAAGGCATTGTCGAGGCTGATGGTGTCGGCGAAGCGACCCGCGCAACGCGGAATAAGGCCAGACGGCATGCCAGCCCCCGGCTTGTATTCAAGCCCAATGATTTCGAACTGTTGGCGACGCTGCCAAGGGTTCATCATGCCGTAGAGGCATCGCAGCAGGTCCAGGTGCGACGGCTCTCGCTCCACGGAAAGACTCCACCCCAAGCACGCCCCACTGTCGACCTCAACGGCGGCAATCAGCCAAGGGCGAAGCACGCGCGTTTTGAAGCGTCCCTTTCGCCCGATGAATTTCACGCGGATGAAAGAATCGAGCCGATGAGCATCGATCTGAACATGCCGGTAGCGCATGTCAACCTGGGGCCGAAATGCACGCTCTATAGACTCTCGCAAAGGAGTGCGGGCATCGGCTCGTTGCATGGCGATTTCTGCGTTTAGCGCCATGCGATAACCTTCTCGCCCCTTGTTCTGAAGGGTGAATGGGTATCCCGCCTTGCCTTTCAGCTTGACCAGCGCGCTCAGGAAGATTCCATGTTCCTTCTTGATGGGAACGCGGCCTTCGTACGTGTGATGACTGTACTTTCTTGCTTGACTCGACAACAGCGTGCGCAACGATTCGTGGCTCGCAAGCAGTTGCGAAAATAATCCGCCCGCACCACGACCGACTGCCAATGCATCGTCGTTGACGGATTTTTTCCGTTCGTAGGCCTTCCTTCGAACGTATGGAATCAGCGCGCGGAATCCACGGATTCCATCTCCGGGCGAAGGCATCGCGCAGGCCTCGATCATGGAATAGAGTGACGCTGCATCGACGCCCTCAGCTTCCTGGATCACCATGAGCTTTTCGCCACGCATGTACGCCTCAACCGCCCGCTTCCGCTTCTGGTAGACATCCTTGTATGCCGACGGAATCTCTTTGTCGGAAGGCACAGTCCAGTTGGCTGTGTCACGCCACCTCACCGGAAACAGTTTTTCAACTTTGCGGTGCATTGAGGGCCTTCGTCAGGAGAGTGTTGAGCGAGAGGCCTCGACTCCAGTCCAGCTCAAGGCTCCCTTTGCGAACCATATGAAAGATCGCGCATTGCGATACATAGCTGTCAGCCCCGGGCAAATCACACACGTCACCGATGGTTTGACCCGTTTCAGGCCATTCTGTGATTAGCTTCCTGCAAGTGATTCTCAGGCCGCCTTGAAGGCGAGCCGATACCGCATAGGGGTGTGCCTGCTCAAGCGCTAGTAAGAGGGAGCGTCGCGCCCACATCCAACGTGGTGTGATTCGTCCCCGATCAGGTTCGACTGACTGGAATCCGTCGGCCAGCAAATCCCATGGGGTTGAGGATGCCGCCGTGTCAGCTCGTGCTTCCTGCGCGACATCGATCAGGTACTCCTTTCCGGCGTACTCAATCCAGAAGTCGGCTACCCACTCGCTAGGCTCATCCGGATTCGCTGGCAGCTCAACGTAGGCCGTCGCCTCCCGGCACCAATCCAGCCATAGGCCGAGCCAGTAGCAACGGGCCGGAAGGATGACTTCACGGCCGAGCTTTGCGCTGAAGAACTCACAGATCGAGATGGCCCGTCGCTTCTTCAGCGGCAGCCTGACAGGACTCGGCCTTGGGCGTGCGGTTACCCCATCAGGGGTGCCCCTCAAACACCAACCGAATCCTTTATAGGACTTTTTGGTGTTGGGCGCAACGCCTGAATCTACATTATTCTTGGCGCGTTCCTAGAGCGATCAAGCAGTTAGCTTCCACGGGTTTGGTCGACTTCAGGTGGGCGTCCATTTTGCCTGCCTTACGGGCAGACAATGGTGATACCACTCGATTACGTGCAGGCGATCAAGGCCTGCGCCGACGTGGACGTTGGTGCCTCGGTTGAGTGGTTTGACCACCACCTGTGCGGCATCGGACGATGGCCGGACACGCGCAAGCGATATGCAATAAAGCGAAGGGCCGCGCCCGGATGGACGCGGCCCTTCGCATTTCCGACCCTTCCAGGTGCTTACTGCGTCATCAGCGACACGTCGTCGATCAGGAACGACGTCGCCACCTGCGAGCCTTCCACGCCGAGGAAGTACACGCGGATGGTCTGGCCTTTGTAGGCGCTCAGGTTGAAGCTGCGCTGGACGTAGCTCGTGCCCTTGTTGAGGTTCGAGTACGTGGCCAGCGTGCCCAGCACGGTGTTGCTGCTGTTGCGCACCTGCACCGTCAACGTGTCATAGGCGTTGGTGGTCGTGGTTTCGGCGCTGTCCACGCGCAGCCAGAACGTCAGCGTCGCGCTGGTGGCGGTCGCCGGGATCGACACGGTCTGGTACACCGAATCCGTGTGCGTCGCGCCGTAGCCGTTGAGCCACGCCCTCCAGGTGCCGGTGCGGGCCGGCAGCGTGCCGCTGCTGGTGATCACGCCGCTGGTCGCGGTCCAGCTGGTGCTGCCGGATTCGAAGCCGCCGTTGACGATGCGCTCCACCGCGGACGTGGTGTTGCTGATGGAGAACGCGACCGCGCTGGACGTGCCGATGTTGTTGGCGGCGTCGTAGGCCTTGGCGGTCAGGGTGTGGCTGCCGTTGGCCAGCGTGGTCGAATCCAGCGTCGTCGAGTACGGCGAGGTCGTGTCAGTGGCCTTGAGCACGTTGTCGACGTAGAACTCGACCTTGGCGACGCCCACGTTGTCGCTGGCGGTGGCCGCCAGGGTGATCGTGCCGCTGGTGCCGGTCTCGGTCGCGCTGACCGTCGGCGGCGTGGTGTCGGCGGTGGTGTTCGACACGGTGAAGGCGACCGGCGTCGACGTGGCGCTGTTGCCGGCGGCGTCGAAGGCCTTGGCGGTCAGGCTGTGGCTGCCGTTGGCCAGCGTCGTCGAATTCAGCGACAGCGAATAGGCCGCCGTGGTGTCGGTGCCGACCAGCACACCGTCGACGTAGAACTCGACGCGGCTGACGCCCACGTTGTCGCTGGCGGTCGCGGCCAGGCTGATCGTGCCGCTGGTGCCGGTCTCGCTGGCGCTGACGGTCGGCGGCGTGGTGTCGGTCGGCGGCGTGCCGCCCTGATCCACCCACACCGGCGCGGACCACAGGCGCAGGCCGTTCGCCTGGGTGACGAGCGCGTAGTAGAAGTGCTGGCCGGTGGTGGGCGTGAAGGTGTAACTGCCGCTGCCCTCCGTGAGCTGGGTGACCGTGCCCTTGCGGCCCGGGACGCCCTCGAAGAACTGCACGCGCTGCGCGGTCTGGCCGCTGGTGCTGGCGAAGTTCGCGGTCAGGGTGACGTTGCCGGTGTTGGTGAAGGATTCGCCCATCACGTGGCCGTTCGCGGTCAGCACGAGCTGGCTGGTGCGGTCTTCGGTCGCGAACACGCGGCGCGCGCGCAGGGCGTCGTAGAACGCGGTCGTGGTCAGCGCGGTGCCGCTGGGCAGCAGCACGCCGGTGCGGTTGGTGAAGCTCAGGCCCCAGTTGGCGCAGTGGTTGTCCTGGTCGCTCGACGGCGCGACGTGGTAGCCGGCTTCCAGCAGCTTGTTCCAGGCGTCGCCGTAGTTGCTGCGACCGACTTCGGTCTGCGTGGTGTTCGTCGAGAACGCCGAGCTGTTCATCACTTCCGCCAGCACCATCACGTCGGCGCCGTTGGCGTCGTACGCCAGCGACACGCCGCCGATCTGGAACTGGCCGGTGGTCGCGGGGTGGTTGAACTGGCCGATCCAGCCGCGCTGCTTCATCACCGCATACAGCCCTGCGTAATCGTTCTTCGCGGTGAACACGCCGCCGATCAGCTGGCTGGAGCTGTTGTATTCCCACTCGGCGAGGACATCGGGATTGATGATGTTGAGGTGGCCGCCGTTGCTGATGACGCCCCACTCCAGGCCGTACAGCGCCATGAAGCCCGGGTTGGCCGTGCGCGCGGACGTCGCCGCCTGCAGGCCGCTGCTGAAGAGGTTGTTGGCGGTCGTCGGCGAGGCGGAGGTGTTGGTGCCGGTCGAGCCGTCGTACATGTGGTTGTGTTCGGAGGTCAGCAGGAAATCGCCGCCCGCCTGCGTCCGCATCATCGTGTAGGCATCGGCCGGGCCCATCGTGCCGCCCTGCGGGACTTCCGAACCGCCGCAGCTGGCGACTGCCGTGCCGCCGTCGCTGTGGTTGGTCTGGCTGTGCATGTTGCCGTAGTAGATCGTGTACGGCAGGCCGCCGGTGGCGGCGATGCTCTTCTGCGTCGTCGCGGCGCCGGTCGCCGCGGCGCTCTGCCTGCCCATCGGCAGCGGCGCGATCGGCTTGACGTTCGCGGCGGGCACCTTGCCCAGCATCACGTCGTAGCGCTGCTCGACCACTTCGTCATGGAACGTGGCGAAGGCCAGTCGCACCTGCTGCGCGACGCTCAGGCGGGCGTCGCCCTTCGTCGTGATGGTCGGCACTGCGCGCAGGCGGACCGTGTAGTAGCCGGAGGGCAGCGCGCGGCCGTTGGCGTCGAGCCCGTTCCAGCGGCCGAGCTTGAAGCCGCGGCCGTCCTTCAACGAGGCGATGCCGCTGTCGCTGCCGATGATCCGGCCGCTGGGCGCGATGACGTCGACCATCCAGGCGGCCCGGGTGGCGTTGCCGGCACCGGGATAGTCGAAGTCCACGCGGATCGGGAACTTCGCGTCGACGGCGTTGAACGGTACCGACAGGCTGGCGTCGAATTCGTAGTGGTCGGGGTGGCCGAGGTCGGCCGCGGTCGCGAGGCTGGTGCAACAGAAGGCGAGCGCACAGGCAAGGGCCTGCCGGCGCCAATGGCGATTGAGCATGGGTGGGCTTCCGGGGGATCGAACGAATCCGCGTCCGTGCGGCGGGTTTCCTGGCGGGCCTAGTATGAACCGTGCAGATTGCAAGCACGAGACGCCGGCTCCGGCGGGGCCGGCCCGGGCGGCCCCCTGCCCCGGGGCGGTCCGGCGGCGCGGTCTGCCGGCGGCGGAGCCATCGGCGATGCCATAATCCCGGGCTGCCGACAGGGATTACACAGGAGTGGTGGGAATGTCGCTTGCCAGGACGGTCTTCGTCTTTTCCGGACAGGGATCGCAGTACTACCGCATGGGCCAGCCGCTGTACGACGCCGACCCGATCTTCCGCGAACACATGCGCCGCCTCG
The DNA here is from genome assembly GCF_056313665.1 of Lysobacter sp. DMC104. Classification (NCBI taxonomy): domain Bacteria; kingdom Pseudomonadati; phylum Pseudomonadota; class Gammaproteobacteria; order Lysobacterales; family Lysobacteraceae; genus Lysobacter; species Lysobacter sp. DMC104. The sequence goes on from NZ_JBQUZW010000014.1 coordinate 35,501, forward strand.
ATGCCCTTGCGGCCGAGCGCTGCGGCGTCTCCGTCCTGGAGGCGACCTTCGCCGGCCAGAAGTCCGACAACTTCGACCGGACGCTGCTGACCCATCCGGCGATCTTCATGCTCGAACACGCGCTGTCGCTGCGGCTGATCGCCGGCGGCATCCGGCCGGACGTGGTGCTGGGCGCCAGCCTGGGCACGTTCGCCGCCGCCGCGCTGGCCGGCTGCATGGACGAGGCGACGGCGATGACGGCCGTCGTGGCCCAGGCCCGCACCTACGAGGCCACCTGCGCCCCGGGCGCGATGATCGCGATCCTCGACGCCCCGTCGCTGTACGAACGCGAACCCTTCCTGCACCGCACCAGCACGCTGGCGGCGCTGAATTTCGACAAGCATTTCGCGGTGTCCGCGCCGCAGGCGGCGCTGGACGGGATCGAGGCCGAGCTGAAACAGCGCGGCATCGTCTTCCAGCGGCTGGCGGTGTCCTTCGCCTTCCATTCGCAGTGGATCGACGCCGCGCGTGCACCCTACCTCGAGGCGATCCGCAGCCTGACGTTGCGTCCCGGGACCTTGCCCATGGCCTGCTGCGACCGCGCGGCCACGGATGTCCGCACCCTCGTCCACGACGACCTGTGGAATGCCGCACGCCTGCCGATCCGCTTCCTCGACACCGTGCTGGCGCTGGAAGCCGAAGGCCCGTGCCGCTACATCGACGTCGGCCCGTCCGGCACGATGGCGACCTTCCTGAAGTACGCCCTGCCCCGCGGTTCCGCGTCCACGGTGCACGCCGTGCTCACGCCGTACGGCCAGGACCTGCGCAACCTCGACACGCTGCTGGCGGCACCGCGATGAGCGACTGGAGCCGGCAGCTTGCCGACGCGCTGGCGTCGGGCGAACCCGAGGCGATGCGCCGCGCTCTGTCCGCCGTGCCGCAGGGCGCGCTGCGGCAGGCGATCCCGCTGCTTGACCGGATGGCCGACGACGGCGAACGCGCCGGCCGGCTGGAGGAGGCACTGTTCTATCGCGACTGTCTGGTGGAAGCGGCGCCGGAACGCGCCGCGGCCCGGCTGGCACGCGGCCGTCTTCGGCTGCGGCTGGGACTGCACGAGGAGGCGCTCGGCGATGCCGGCCTCCTGCTCGACGGCGCCGGCGAAGACGCCGCGGCGCTGCGCCTGGCTGGCGAAGCCCACGAAGGCCTGGGCGACCTCCGCGAGGCGCTGGCCGCCTATCGCCGCGTGCAGGCCGCAGTGCCCGATCCGACGCTGGCCGAGCGCATCCGCACGCTCGAAACCGAACAGGCCCGGGCGGAGGTGCTGCGTCGTGCGCTGGATCCGGAGGCCGCTGCCGAACAGCCGCGCATCGAACTGCCGCCCCCGCCGGACGTGCGTTTCGACCCGGCGATCCGCGACGATCCGTCGATGCCGGTCGACGCCGAGGCGTTCCGCATCGACGGGCTGGTGCGCCACCTCGGCCGCTACGGCAGCCAGGCGTCGCCGCGCAGCACGCTCATGCGCCTGCGCGATCCGCACTGGTGCGACGCATGGGACCGCGCGCTCGCGGGCACCGCCGGGACACGGGTGCGCTTCGCCGGCAGCGAACTGGGCGTGTTCGCACTGCGCGCCCTGCACCACGGCGCCGCGCACGCGCTGTGCGTGGAGCGCCACGCGCTCGACGCGCGCATCGCCACCGGCATGGTGCAGAAGCATTTCCTCGGTGCGTGGCATGCCCGGCACGGCGACGTCATCCGCCAGTGGAGCGACGACGAGCGCCGCGACTCCTTCGACGCCTTCACCCAGGCGATCGACATCACCCCGGCCGAAGCGGCCGGCGCCGCGGCGCCCTGCGACGTGGTGGTGTTCCCCGGCATCGACCACACCCTGCTGGGCACCGGCCTGGTGCCGGCGATCCGCGCCGCGCGCACCACCGACGGCGGCGTACCGCAGGTCATCCCCGCGCGGGCCACGCTGCATGCGATGCCGATCCAGTGGCGTTATCCCGACGACGAGGCCGGGGCCGGCTTCGACCTGACCGCCGTCGATCGCCTGCGCTGGAGCGCCTATCCGCAGGCGCTGGAGCTGGGCCCTGAATGCTGGACCGCCCTCGCCGCTCCGGTCTGCGTCGGCACGCTCGATTTCGCCGCGTTCGAGGCCGGCGCGCAGGAATTCGAACTGCCGGCGCTGTGCGACGGACGCATCGACGCCGTGCTGACGTGGTTCGACCTGGATCTCGACGGCACGTCCGCCGACACACGGATCAGCAGCGCCCCGGAGAGCGGGCTGCGCTGTCTGCGTCCTGCCGTCCATGCCGCCGACGGCTTGCCGGTGCGCGCGGGCGAACCGCTGCGGCTGCGGATCGAATGCCACGAAACCCGGCTGCATGCGCGCACCGTGCCCGCGCCGTCGCGACTGCGGGCGAACACGCTGCCGTCGTGGTACGTGCCGATGCTGTGCGACGCGCGCCGCAACGGCGCCTACCGCCATGCGCTGCGCGGTCTGCTGCGGCAGGCGCCGTCCCGGCTGGCGCTGGACATCGGTGCCGGCACCGGGCTGCTGTCGATGCTGGCCGCGGAGGCCGGGGCCGCGCACGTGATCGGCTGCGAACAAGTGCCGGCCATCGCCGCGGTCGGTCGCGAAACGCTGGCGGCCAACGGTTACGCCGGTCGGGTGACGCTCGTCGATAAGGACTGCCGCGCACTGGAGATCCCCGGCGACCTGCCCGAACGCGCCGACCTCGCGCTGTTCGAGCTGTTCGACTGCAGCCTGATCGGCGAAGGCGTGCTGCATTTCCTCGCGCATGCCCGCGAGCACCTGCTGCGGGCGGATGCACGCTTCCTGCCCGCGGGCGCGCGGCTGCGCGCGCAGGTGGTCGAGTACCGTTTCGACCGCGTGCTCGGCGTCGATGCCGGACTGCTCAATCCCTATCTCGCGTCGCTGGAGTTCGTGAACGTCGAAGCACGCACGCTCGACTGCCGGCCCTTGAGCGCCCCGTTCGACCTGTTCGACTTCGACTTCGCCACCGCCGGGCCGGAGCCGCAGGAGCTGGCCGTCGAACCGGTCGCGACGGCCGACGGCACCGCCAGTGCCCTGCTGTTCTGGTTCGACCTGCGCCTCGACGGCGAGACCGTGCTGTCGAACGCGCCCGACGCTCCGCCGCTGCACTGGCACCAGGGCCTGCAGTTCCTGCCCGAGGCGCGCATCGCCGCCGGCAGCGCGCTGCCGCTCGTGGCGAAGCACAACGGCAGCGCCTTGCGCGTCCAGTGGCGCCCGGACGGACTGCCGGCCGATGCCTTCTCGCGCCTGCCGCGACTGGACCCGAACTGGCTTGCGGCCAACGCCGAGCTCGACCAGCGCACCGGGCAACTGCTCCAGCACTGCGCGCAGGACCCGGACGAATACCGCAAGGTCGCCGCGATCGCGCAACGGCTGGCGGTCGACCCGGCGCGCCACGGGCTGGATCCGGTGATCGCGGAGCGCTTCCTGCGGATGTTCCTGCGCGCCCCGGACTGACGCCGGGGCGTTCCGGCGCTCAGGCGTCCGCGTCCGAGCGCCGCGTGGACACCGCCATGATCGCTTCCTCCGCGCACAGCGGCAGGCAGCGGCGCAGCGTGACCGTCGACGGCGGGCGTTCGCCGCGCTCGGCGCAGACCGCGAGCAGGTAATTGCCGGCAGGCCGGTACTGCCACAGTGCCCAGCGCTCCGGCGCGTCCTCCAGCGAGGGGTCGATCGCCAGTCGCACGCCGGCGTCGTGCGGGTAATGGATGCTGAAACGGTCCAGCGGGATCGACAGCCCCTGCCCCCGCGCCTTGATGTACGACTCCTTGAAGGTCCAGTACTCGAAGAAACGCACGTGGCGCGCCGATTCGGGCTGCTGCCACAGCGACTCGACCTCGACCGGGGCGAAGAAGCGGTCGGCGATGTCCAGCGGACTCTCGCGGTCGTCGAGGTGCTCGACATCCACGCCCAGCTCGCGGCCGCGGGTCACGCCCAGCGCGATCAGGCCGCGGGTGTGCGAGAGGTTGAAGCGCAGGTCCGCCGCTTCCGGGCAGCGGGTGACGATGTCCGGCGCGATGTGCGGCCGGCCGTAGCCGTTCCCGGCGAACCGCCAGTCACCTGGCGCGAGCGGCGCGTAGCGCGAGAGTACCGTCCGCACCAGCGCCCGGGTCACGAGGTAGCGCAGGCGGTCGTCGGCGAAATAGAAGCGCGGCTCGCGCGCCCGTTCTTCCTCGGTCAGCAACGTGCGCAGGCGCGGCGCGAGGTCGGCGGCCAGGTCGTAGTAGGCCAGCCACAGGTCGATGTCGGCCGTGCCCGGTGCCGGGTCGGCTTCGGGGTTGCCGCGGTGGTCGGTGGCGTCCGTTCCGCCCATGCGCCCTGCTCAGATGTCGTCGATGCACAACAGCCGCTTGGAGGCGATGGATTCCTCCTGCGGGTAGCCGAAGGCGTTGTTGATGTAGTGCACGCCGTCGATCCGCACCGAGCGGTTGATGTGGCTGTGGCCGTAGACGTGGATGTGCGGCGTGAACCGGCGCAGCTGCGCCTCCAGCCGCACCGTGCCGAGCACCGGGTCCAGCGTGCGGTGCCGTTGCGGCACGAACATCGGCACCAGGTCGATCCGCGGCAGGAAGTGCGAATACGTGATCACCCGCTCCGGCGCGTCGTCCGGCGGCGCGTCGTTCATGCCGTCGAACAGCGCCGACATCTCCGCCGGGCCTGCGCCATCCGGCCAGCGGCAGGTGCGGAAGTCGGCCCACATCTGCAGCAGGTTGTCGTCGGGCTTGCCGAAGGAGAAGTCGTACCAGCCCAGCAGCGGCTGGATCAGCGTGCCCTCGCGACGGAAGGCCTGCATCGACGCGCCATTGTCGGTGGCGATGTCCGCCACTTCGCGGAACTTGTGCAGGGAATGCCGGTCAGGCGGCTCGCCGACCACCCACAGGTCGTGGTTGCCGGGCACGAACAGCACCTGCGCGAACCGGCGGGCGAAGGCATCGATGCACTCGGCCAGCAGCTTCGGCCGGTGCGACACGTCGCCGGCGAGGATCAGCAGGTCGTCGCGATGGTCGGCCCGGGAGAGGCCATGGACCCAGCGCATGTTCGCGTCGTAGTCGACATGGATGTCCGAAATCGCGAAGACGCGCATTGCAATCCTGGAGCTTGGGGACGGGGGCGGTGCAAAGGCACCGCGGGAGGCGGGTCCGCGGCGATTCTCCCTTGCCCCCCGGACCGGGTCAAACGCGAGCGTTTCGCATCCATGACCACCGCCCATGGCCGGCGTCATGCACGACGCCGGCCGCGCACGCATCGCGGATCAGGTCGCGAGATTGATCCAAGTCGCCTTCACTTCGGTGTACTTCTCGAAGGCATGCAGCGACTTGTCGCGACCGTTGCCGGACTGCTTGTAGCCGCCGAACGGCGCGGTCATGTCGCCGCCGTCCCAGTAGTTCACCCAGACGCTGCCGGCGCGCAGCTTGCGCGCCACGCGATGTGCGCGCCCGATGTCGCGGGTCCAGACGCCGGCGGCGAGGCCGTACTCGGTGTCGTTGGCCAGACGCAGGGCCTCGGCCTCGTCGTCGAAACCGATCACCGACAGCACCGGGCCGAAGATTTCCTCGCGGGCGATGGTGTGGTCGTGGGCGACGTCGTCGAACACGGTCGGTTCGAGGTAGCAGCCGCCGCTCACCACGTCGGCACGGCGCCCGCCCAGCAGCAACTTCGCGCCCTCGGCCTGCCCCTTCGCGATGAACTCCAGCACGCGGGCGGTCTGGCCTTCGTCGACCATCGCGCCCATCGCCGCGCCGGGCTCGAACGGGTGCCGCGGCTGCATCGCGCGGCCGGCCTCGACCACTGCGGCGACGAACTCGTCCTTCACCGAGCGCTGCACCAGCAGGCGCGAGGCCGCGGTGCAGACCTCGCCCTGGTTGTAGAAGATCGCGGTGGCGGCGGCCTTGGCGGCCTGTTCGAGGTCGGGCGCGTCGGCGAAGACGAGGTTCGGGCTCTTGCCGCCGCACTCCATGTAGGCGCGTTTCATGTTCGAGCGCCCGGCGCACTGCAGCAGGTGCCGGCCGACGGCGGTCGACCCGGTGAACACCAGCCCGTCGACGTCCATGTGCAGCGCCAGCGGCTCGCCGGCCTCGCGGCCGAAGCCCGGGACGACGTTGAACACGCCGGCGGGGATGCCCGCCTCCATCGCGATCTCCGCCAGCCGCAGCGCGGTCAGCGGCGATTTCTCGGACGGCTTCAGCACCACCGAATTGCCGGTGGCCAGCGCCGGAGCGATCTTCCACGCCGCCATCAGCAGCGGGAAGTTCCAGGGCACGATCGCGCCGATCACGCCCAGCGGCTCGCGGGTGATCAGGCCCAGTTCGTCCTGGCCGGTCGCGGCCACTTCGCCGTAGACCTTGTCGATGGCTTCGCCGGTCCAGGACAGGCAGCGGATGGTCGCGGCGATATCGACCTGGCGGGCGTCGGTGACCGGCTTGCCCATGTCCAGCGATTCGAGCACGGCCAGCTCATCGCCATATTTTTCAATGAGCTGCGCGAACTTGATGAGAATCTTCTTGCGATGCGTGGGGCGGGTGTCCGCCCAGATCCCCGCCTCGAAACTGCGCCGCGCCGCGGCCACGGCAAGGTCGATGTCCTCGGCGCCGCCATGGGCCACCTGCGCCAGCACGCGGCCGTCGATCGGGCTGATGCAGTCGAAGGTGCGGCCGTCGGCAGCGTCGACGTAGCGGCCGTCGATGAAGGCCCGGGTCCGGAGGTCGAGGCCGTCGGCGATCGCCTGCCAGCGTTCGCGGGTGTCGGGGGTGGTCATGCGGGAGGCTCCGGATTCGGGACAGGGCCGATCGAACGGCCCGGGAAGAGATCAGAACGTCGGCGGCGTGCTGGCGCTGACGATCACCGCGTCGCAGTCGCCGATGTTGCGGAAGCGGTGCGGCTTGCGGCAGTCGAAGTAGTAGCCCTCGCCCGGGCCGAGTACCCGCACCTGGTCGTCCACGGTCAGCTCGACCTGGCCCTGGAGGATCACGCCGCCCTCCTCGCCGTCGTGGGTGATCATGCCCGAGCCGGTGTCGCTGCCGGGTTCCATCACTTCGCGCAGCACGCACATCTGCCGCTTCGGGCGATGGTGGCCGATCAGGAAATAGTGGATGTCGTTGCTGCCCATGTCGGGCTGCTCGTCGACGCCGTAGAACGGCTGGTCCGACGGCCGGGTGTCGATGTCGAGGGTGAAGAAGTCGGCCATCGAGATCGGGATCCCGTCCAGCACCTTCTTCAGCGAGCTCACCGACGGGCTGACCTTGTTCTGCTCGATCAGCGAGATCGTGCTGTTGGTGACCCCGACGCGCTTGGCCAGCTCGCGCTGGCTGAGCCCCTTGTTCTTGCGGACGAGCTGCAGGCGTGCGCCGATATCCATGGGGTTCCGGTCGACTTTGGTGTAGCGGGATACTTTACACGGCTACGGCCGTGCAGCATTTTTCGCCAAATACGAAGCGGTTGTAAAGTTTTTTCAACGCGCTAAGCTTCCCGTCGACCCGTTCGGCTCAGGATTCCGCCCCATGCGCGACGACACCCCCGCCTCTTCCCTCGGCGCCGCCTACACGGCCCAGGCCACCCGCATGCCGGACGCGATGGACGCGTTCTGGATGCCGTTCTCGGCGAACCGCCAGTTCAAGGCGAATCCCCGCCTGCTCGCCAGCGCCGAAGGCATGTTCTACCGCTCGGTCGACGGCCGCGAGATCCTCGACGCCACCGGCGGCCTGTGGTGTGTCAACGCCGGACACGCCCGGCCTCGCATCGTCGAGGCCGTGCGCCAGCAGATCTCGACGCTCGACTTCGCGCCCACCTTCCAGATGGGCCATCCGCTGCCGTTCACCCTGGCCGAGCGGCTGAAGGCGATCGCGCCGGACCACCTCGGCCACCTGTTCTTCACCAACTCCGGCTCGGAGTCGGTCGATACCGCGCTGAAGATCGCCCTCGCCTACCATCGCGCCCGCGGCGAAGGCCACCGGACCCGCCTGATCGGCCGCGAGAAGGGCTACCACGGCGTCGGTTTCGGCGGCATCTCCGTGGGCGGCCTGCCCAACAACCGCAAGTTCTTCGGCAGCCTGCTGCCGGGCGTCGACCACTTGCGCCACACGCTCGACATCGAACGCAACGCCTTCAGCCGCGGCCTGCCCGCGCACGGGCTGGAACTGGCCGAGGACCTCGAACGCCTCGTCGCGCTGCACGATGCCAGCACGATCGCCGCCGTCATCGTCGAACCGGTCGCCGGTTCGGCCGGCGTGGTGCTTCCGCCGGAAGGCTATCTGCGCCGCCTGCGCGAGATCTGCGACAAGCACGGCATCCTGCTGATCTTCGACGAAGTCATCACCGGCTTCGGTCGCGTCGGCAAGGCGTTCGCCGCCGAGCGCTTCGACGTGAAGCCCGACATGATCACCTGCGCCAAGGGCCTGACCAACGGCTGTGTGCCGATGGGCGCGGTGTTCGTGTCCGACGGCATCCACGATGCCTTCATGAAGGGCCCGGAGCAGATGATCGAGCTGTTCCACGGCTACACCTATTCCGGCCACCCGCTGGCCTGCGCCGCCGCGCTGGCGACGCTGGACACCTACGCCGAGGAAAACCTGTTCGAGCAGGCGATCGTGCTGGAAGACGCCTGGGCCGACGCCATCCACGCCCTGCGCGGCCTGCCGAACGTGGTCGACATCCGCAACATCGGCCTGATCGGCGCGATCGAGCTGGCGCCGCGTCCGGGCGCGCCCGGCGCCCGCGCCTACGACGTGTTCACGCGCTGCTTCCACCAGGAAAACCTGCTGATCCGCGTGACCGGCGACGTGATCGCGCTGTCGCCCCCGCTGATCCTCGACCGCGACCACATCGATCGCATCTTCCGAACCCTTGCGCATGTGATCGCCGAAACGGCCTAATGCGCGCCTTGCCCATCCTCTGAACGGTATCCAGCCATGCTCATCGGCGTTCCCAAGGAAATCAAGAATCACGAATACCGCATCGGCCTGACCCCCGCGGGCGCGCGCGAGCTGGCGAACCATGGCCACCGGGTGATGGTGCAGCGCGACGGCGGCAAGGCCATCGGCCTCACCAACGAGATGTACGTGAAGGCCGGCGCCGAGATCGTCGACACCGCGGAAGAAATCTTTGCCCGCGCCGAGATGATCATCAAGGTGAAGGAACCGCAGCCGGTCGAATGCGCGATGCTGCGCCCCGGCCAGGTGCTCTACACCTACCTGCACCTGGCGCCCGACCCGGCGCAGACCGCGGCGCTGGTGAAGTCCGGCTGCACCGCGATCGCCTACGAGACCGTCACCGACAAGCGCGGCGGCCTGCCGCTGCTGGCGCCGATGTCCGAGGTCGCCGGCCGCATGTCGATCCAGGCCGGCGCGCATGCGCTGGAGAAGGCGCAGGGCGGTTCCGGCGTGCTGCTCGGCGGCGTGCCCGGCGTGAAGCCGGCGGAAGTGCTGGTGATCGGCGGCGGCGTGGTCGGCATCAACGCCGCACGCATGGCGATGGGCCTGAACGCGCACGTCACCATCCTCGACCGCTCGCTGGAGCGTCTGAAGTACCTCGACGAGGTCTACGGCCACCAGCTCACCACCATCTACTCGACGCACGACGCCATCGAGGAACGCCTGCCCGACACCGACCTGGTGATCGGCGCGGTGCTGATCCCTGGCGCCGCTGCGCCGAAGCTGGTCTCGCGCCAGCAGCTCGGTTTGATGCGCCCGGGCTCGGTGCTGGTCGACGTCGCGATCGACCAGGGCGGCTGCTTCGAGACTTCGAAGGCCACCACCCACCAGAACCCGACCTACGAAGTGGACGGCATCATCCATTACTGCGTCGCCAACATGCCCGGCGGCGTCGCCCGCACCTCCACCTTCGCCCTCACCAACGCCACCCTGCCCTTCGCGGTGCAGCTGGCGAACAAGGGCGCGAAGAAGGCGCTGCTGGACGACCCGCACCTGCTCAACGGCCTGAACGTCCACGCCGGCAAGATCACCTACCAGGCGGTCGCCCAGGACCTCGGTTACGAGTACGTGCCGGCGGAGAAGGCGCTGGGTTGAGGCACGCAGCACATCGGTAGAGCGGCCTTCAGGCCGCTGCTTTGGCTTCCGAATGAAGCAGCGGCTTGAAGGCCGCTCTACCGAAGCCAGTCGGTGATTTCCACACGCAGGCGGCGGATGCGGGAGTTCCTTCTCCTCGCATGCGGGGAGAAGACGTCGAAGGCGGATGAGGGGCGCTCTACCGAAACCTGATCAAGCCATGTCGCGGAAGCGATGACGGACACGATCGACGTTTGAAGAGAGGTTCAATCCGATGTCAGCTTCCGTGTCCACCGTCCCCCACTGCATCGCCGGTGCCCACACCGCCGGCCGTTCCGACCGCCAGGCCGACGTCTTCGACCCCGCCACCGGCGCGGTCACGAAGCGCGTGCCGCTGGCCTCCGTCGACGACGTGCAGGCTGCGGTCGATGCCGCAGCCGCGGCCTTCCCCGCCTGGGCCGAGACCACGCCGCTCAATCGCGCGCGGGTCATGTTCCGCTTCAAGGACCTGCTGGAGCGCCACGCCGGCGACCTCGCCGCGATCATCACCGCCGAGCACGGCAAGGTGCTGTCCGACGCACGCGGCGAAGTGACCCGCGGCCTGGAAGTGGTCGAGTTCGCCTGCGGCATCCCGCACCTGCTCAAGGGCGAGCATTCGATGAACGTCGGCCGCGAGGTCGATTCGTGGACCGAGTACGCGCCGCTGGGCGTCGTCGCGGGCATCACGCCGTTCAATTTCCCGGCGATGGTGCCGCTGTGGATGTTCCCGGTCGCCCTCGCCTGCGGCAACACCTTCGTGCTGAAGCCGTCGGAGCGCGATCCGTCCGCCGCGAATTTCATGGCCGACCTGCTGAAGCAGGCCGGGCTGCCCGACGGCGTGTTCAACGTCGTCCACGGCGACAAGGTTGCGGTCGATGCGCTGCTCGACGCGCCGCGCGTGCAGGCAATCAGCTTCGTCGGCTCCACGCCGATCGCCGAATACATCTATGCCCGCGGCAGCGCCAACGGCAAGCGCGTGCAGGCGCTGGGCGGCGCCAAAAACCACATGGTCGTGCTGCCCGACGCCGACCTCGACGGCGCGGTCTCCGCGCTGCTCGGTGCCGGCTACGGTTCCGCCGGCGAACGCTGCATGGCGATCTCCGTTGCGGTCTGTGTCGGCGATGCCACCGCGGACGCGCTGGTCGCGAAGCTGGCACCGAAGGTGGCCGCGCTGAAGATCGGCCCCGGCTGCCTGGATCCGGAAATGGGTCCGCTGGTCACCGGCACGCATCGCGACAAGGTCCGCAGCTACGTCGACGCCGGCGTCGCCGAAGGCGCGACGCTGGTCGTCGACGGCCGCGGCCATGCGGTGGATGGCCACGCCGACGGCTTCTTCCTCGGCGGCTGCCTGTTCGATCGCGTCACGCCCGACATGTCGATCTACCGCGAGGAGATCTTCGGCCCGGTGCTGAGCGTGGTGCGCGCGCCGGATTTCGAGGCCGCGCTGAAACTCGTGAACGAACACGAATACGGCAACGGCACCGCGATCTTCACCCGCGACGGCGGCGCCGCGCGCGCGTTCGCGCACCGCGTGCAGGCCGGCATGGTCGGCGTGAACGTGCCGATCCCGGTGCCGATGGCCTTCCACAGCTTCGGCGGCTGGAAGCGCTCGATCTTCGGCCCGCTGCACGTCCACGGCCCCGACGGCGTGCGCTTCTACACGCGATTGAAGACCATCACCGCGCGCTGGCCCGACGACGTGCGCCACGCGGAATTCGTGATGCCGACGATGAAGTGAGCGGAGATCGTGATGAGGCAAGATCGATGCAACGTCGTGCATACACGAACACTGTTTGCCGTCTTGCTTGCGTCGTTGACGACGATGCCCCTCTCGCTTTCCGCAAGGCCACCCGCGGGATCCGATCCCGGCACACGCACACGGCAGTTCATCGAGTACCACAAGACGACCGGGCCAAAGCGCGATGCTCGCGGCATGGCGGCATTGCGCCGCCAGCTTTCGCCGGGTTTCTACCGTGCCGTCGACGCGGCTTTCAGGGAAGATCGCGAAACGTCGGCGCAGGATTCCACGGCCAAGCCGCCCCACGCCGATTTCACCTTCATCTGTTCCGACGGCTCCTACGACGGCTACAGGATTTCGTCGGTACGCCAGGTTTCGCCTTCGTCCGAATGGGTCGTTGTTTCGTTCCACGACCTTTATCAAGGCGAGACCTACCGCTGGAAGGATCGCTATCGCTGGATTCGCACGCAGGCCGGCTGGCGGCTCGACGACATCGACTGCGAAATCGATCGCCCCGGTGGCCGCCACTCCAAGCGCAAGGCGATCGACCATGGTTGACGGAAAGCGCATGCATCCGAAGAAGATCGTCATCCTTTCCGGCGCAGGCGTCAGCGCCGAAAGCGGCCTGCCCACGTTCCGCGACGCCGACGGGCTGTGGCGCAACCACGACTGGCGCGCGCTGGCGAGTCCGGAAGGCTGGCGCAGGCATCCGGACGTCGTGCTCGAGTTCTACAACGAACGCCGCGCCCGCGCCGCCGAAGCGCAGCCGAACGCCGCGCACCGCGCGATCGCCGCACTGGAATCGAAATACGAGGTCGTGGTCGTCACCCAGAACGTCGACGACCTGCACGAGCGCGGCGGCTCCACGCAGGTCGTGCACCTGCACGGCGAACTGGCGTGGGCGCGGGGCACCTCGCCGCGTCGCCTGCGCCGTCGCATCGACGCCGCGCCGATCCACCTCGGCGACCTGTGCGACGACGGCACCCAACTGCGGCCGGATATCGTCTGGTTCGGCGAGGACGTGCCGATGATGGACGTCGCCGCACGTCACGTGACCGAAGCGGCGAAGGTGCTGGTCGTCGGCACCTCGCTGTCGGTGTATCCCGCCGCCTCGCTGACCCGCTACGCCAGCCCGACCGCGGAGAAGGTCGTGTGCGCGTTCGAGGTCGATGACCTGCCATGGGGCTTCCGCATGCTGCGCGGCCCGGCGACGGAGATCGTGCCGGGGCTGGTGCGGGAGTGGTTGGCGCAAGCCGGCTGACCGCGCGTCATCGCAGGTGCCGGCATCCTGCTCACAGTCCCCGATCGACCCGGAACACCGAGAACCCGGCCGGGTCGGTCTGGCCGGCGACGGGGGCGTAGCGGCCATCGGGTTCGCGGACGAGGAAGAACAGCAGTGTCTGCGCGTCGTCGCGATGGAAGTCGAGCAGCAGCGGGCCGTTGACCAGCGGCTGTCCGGGATTCGCCAACCGGTAGTGATGCAGCACCACCGTTGCGTCCGGCGCCCCCTTCAGCCAGGCCTGCACGCGCAGCGGCGTGTTCACGCCGACCGCGGGCACGTCGGGCTGCAGGCCGGGCAGCGTGATGCGTTCGTCGGTGTCGGTCGTGGCCTGCGCGGTCGCGATCATCACCGCGTCGGCACGGTCGTAAAGCGCCTGATAGCCGGGCGTCGCGATCAGCCGCGCGGACGCCATGCCGGGCAGGCCGCAAGACAGGAGCAGCAGCAACGACAGGATGCGGGTCATGGCGGACGGCCTCGGCTGGATCGGGGATCGGTCGGATCGACAACGTCCGTTCCGGCTCGCCGGGGTTGCCCGGGCCGCGGGTTGAGGAGGAACACGACGTAGCCGCGGAACTGCGGATGCCGGGCCAGCGCCGGTGGTGGCGTCCACTCGCCGCCCTGCAGCAGGCCGATGCGGAACGGCACGCGCAACCGATCGAGGCGCGCGAGGTACGCCGCATAGCCGGGGATCACGTGCCGGCCCTGGTAGATCTGCAGCACGATCTCGTCGACGACGCCGGCCAGCGCGTCGAGGCCCGCGGGATCGCCGTTCGCGCTCCAGTCGAGCAGGCCGGTGATGCCGAGCCGGCAGTCCGCCGGCAAGCGGCGGCGCAGATCGCGCAGGAAAGTGGCGTATTCGTCGAGGTGGCGCGTGCGCGCGTCGAAGTCGATCTGCACGCCGACCACGCGATTGCCCGCGGCACGCCAGCGTTGCAGCCGCGCCAGCACCTGCGCGTGGACCGCAGGCGTCCAGCGCAGCGTCTGCACGCGGTAGACCATCCACACGTCGGCATGGCGCACGCGCGGTAGTGCGGCACGCTGGGCCGCGAGCCGCATCGACGGCGTCGCCTGCACTTCGCCGTCGAGCAGGTAGAGCGTCTTCGCGCGTGCCAGCGCGGGCTGCGGTTTGACGCCGGCCCACAGCCAGAACGCCTCGTAGTGCGCGGCGTCGACGTGCGCCGTGGCGTCGCCGGGAGCCGCCAGCGCCGATCCCGACGACAGCAGCCCGGCCAGCAGCAGCGCCGCGAACCGGCGCACGGCGCCGCGCGGCCTCACCAGAAGTACTGCAGCGACTGCGCCCACGGCGAGGTCGGGAATTCGCTCTTGAGGCGCTTGAACCACGCCTTGCGCGTCGCGACCGGCACGTCCTCGCCGCCGCAGTCGTTCGAGCCCGACGGCGCGTAGCAGTGCACGGCGCGATACAGCGCGTAGGCGCGATCCTGCGGCGCCGCGGCGGCGTCGGCCATCACGCGCTGGTAGATCGCCTGCCGAGCGAACGGTTTGCCGGGGAATTGCGTCGGCGTGCCGCCGAGTTCGCCCGCCGCCGGCTGGCGGTCGAGCACGAACCCGTCGTAGCCGTTGAGCCGCGCGAATTCGCCCAGGCACAGCGACGCGTGGACATCATTCGGCGTCTTCGCCAGCGTCGTCGCCACGTCGAGCAGCGACGGGCAGCGATAGCCTTCCTTCGTGCCTGTCCACGCGTAATCGCCCAGCGGCGGCGCCTGTTCGAGCTTGAAGTAGCGGTCCGGCTCGGCGGTCGGCGGCGGCAGCGCGCCCTTCGCCGCGGCGAGGAAATCGGCGTAGCGGCCGCGGGTCAGCGACTTGTAGAGCAGCACGTAGCGGGCGACGTTGCGTTCGCGTGGGGTCGCGGTCGTGTCGGCGACGCGCGCGCGCAGCAGGTCCGGACCGGCGACGTTGACGAGCAGGAGCTCGCGCAGCTCCGGATCGGTGACCGGCGAGCCGGCCGCGAACACGCGCTCGGGATGGCCATGGCGCGCATCGTGCATCGCCAATGCGACCTGCAGGGTTTCGCTCTGGAGCGGTGCGGTCGCCTGCGGGAACAGCGCAACCAGCGCATCGCGCGCCTTCGGGTCGTCGAGGCGATCCAGCGCCAACGCACGCAGCGCGCGCCGGCTGAATTCCAGCGTGTCGAGCGCGCCGCCCTTGCCCGCGTCCGCGGCCGGGAGGCGTTCCAGCGCGGCCTTCGGCGAATCCTCGACGAAGAACGCGTAGGCCGCGAGCAGGTAGTCGTGCATGCCCGGCATCGCGGCGAAGCGCGCGCGCTGGGCCATCAGTTCGTCACGGCCGAGGTCGCGCTTGCCGGTGTCGCCGTTGCGGCGCATGCGGCGGAGATCGTCGATCGCCAGCAGCACCGGGCCGGCGGATTCGAGCCGGTACGCCTCGGCCGGCAGCTTGGCGTCGATTTCCTGCGCGAGGTCGAGATCCGGCAGGTTGCGCTGCACGGCGTCGGCCTGCTCGATCTGCGCGCGGTAGGCGGCGGCGAGCTTCACGTGGTCCTGGCCCAGCCAGTACACGCGGCGCAGCAGGCCCTGCGCCGACGCGGCATAGGCGCCGCGCGGATAGTCGTGCAGGTAGTCCTTGAGCGCGGCCTCGGCCTTGCCCAACGCGGCCCGATCCATTTTATCGAACACGAGTTCGCCGTATTCGCCGAACCCGTTGGCCTGCGCCGCGAGCGCCCAGGTGCGGCCGACCATGTAACGCGCGGCCTCGCGCACCCACGGCTGCTTCGACTTCGCCAGCGCGATGAAGGATGCGGTGTCGTAGTCGTCGGCGTAGAACGCTGCGGCGGCCTTGAGGTAGGCCAGGAACGCCTTGCCCGACGCCGAGCGGATCGCATCGTCGAGTGCGGGATCGAGCGGCACGACCGGCTTGTCGCCGTCGGTGGTGCAGGCGTTGGTCTGGCGGCGCGCGGCGGTCAGACGTTCGCGCTCGTCGGCGCTGACGCCGGTGTCAGCGGCGAGCGCGGCGACGAAGGCTTCGGTGCCGGCGTCGTTGCTGACGCACACCGTGCCCTCGCCCTGCAGCACCCAGCCCGACGGCTCGTCGCCAGTGGTGCCTGCTGGCCCGATCCGGCCGACGAAGTCTTCCCACGACAGCGGCACCGGCAGGGCCGGCGCCTGCAACGGCTCGCGCTTCGGTGGATACGTGCGCAGGCCGCCGTGGCGATCGGCCATCAGCAGCACGAGGTTGATGCGGGTGTCGTTGGCCGGCGTCAGCACCGCGGTGCCGGCGCAGCCGTAGCCGTAGTCGTCGTTGACTGCCACCACCGCCGGGACGCAGCCCCAGTCGCCGCTGGCGCGCGCGATGGACGGAGCGAAGGGCAACAGCAGCGCGGCGGCGGCCGCGAACGCAAGCGGAGCAAGACGCATGGGAACTCCTGTGGGGATGCGAGCGATGACGCGGCTGCGTCGGCACGACGCGACGGTCGTCGCATTTTCGCTCGTCCCCCCACGCCTTGCACAGCACCGATCGCACCGGCTGCGCTGCGCGCCGACGATCGGCGCGCAGCGCAGCCGGCCTGTCTCAGGCGACGTACACCGTCTTGATGTTCATGAACTCGTGGATGCCGTGCTCGGCGAGTTCGCGACCGAAGCCGGAGGTCTTGGTGCCGCCGAACGGCAGGCGCACGTCGCTGCGCACGATCGCGTTGACGAAGGTCGCGCCCGCCTGCAGCTTGCGCGCGACCGCTTCGCCGCGGGCGAGGTCGCGCGTCCACACGCTGGCGCCGAGGCCGAAGTCGGTGTCGTTCGCGAGGCTGACGGCGTCGGCGTCGTCGCGGGCGCGCAGGATCGCCGCAGCCGGGCCGAACAGTTCCTCGTCGTACGCCGGCATGCCGGGCACCACGTGATCGAGGATCGTCGCCGGATAGTGGCAGGCGCCCTCGCCCGGCGTGCCGCCGAGCAGCAGTGTGGCGCCGGCGTCGACGCTGCGCCGCACCTGCGCGTGGATCTCGTCGCGCAGGTCGGCACGGGCCATCGGCGCGAGCGTGGTGGCGTCGGCCATCGGGTCGCCGATGGCGAGTTTCGACGCCGCCTCGACGAAGCGCTGCACGAACGCATCGGCGATGCCGGGCGTCACGATGAAGCGCTTGGCGGCGATGCAGGTCTGGCCGGCGTTGCCGAAGCGCGAGGAAATCGCGGCCGGGATGGTGACGTCGAGATCGGCGTCGTCCAGCACCACGAACGGATCGCTGCCGCCCAGCTCCATCACGCATTTCTTGAGGTTCCGGCCGGCGGTGGACGCGACCGAGCGGCCGGCGCGATCGCTGCCGGTCAGGGTCACGGCCTTCACCCGCGGATCGGCGATGACCTTCCCCGCCATCTCGTTGTCGATGTGCAGCACGCCGAATACACCGTCGGGCACGCCGGCCTCGCGCAGCACGCGCGCGATGGCGTCGGCGCAGCGCGGCACGTTGGTGGCGTGCTTGAGCACGGCCACGTTCCCGGCCATCAGGCCCGGCGCGAGGAAGCGGAACACCTGCCAGATCGGGAAGTTCCACGGCATCACCGCGAACACGCAGCCCAGCGGCTCGTAGGTGACGTAGCTGCGCCTGGCTTCGGTGGCGATGGCGCTGTCGCGCAGGTAGTCGATGGCGTGGTCGGCGTAGTACTCGCAGGCGCCGGCGGATTTCTCGATCTCGGCCAGCGCCTCGCGGCGCAGCTTGCCCACGTCGGCGGACATGATCGCGGCGATCGCCTCGCGCTCGTCGCGCAGGCGGGCCGCGACTGCGCGCAGCAGCGCGCCGCGGTCGTCGAGCGGGCGCGCGGCCCAGGCGGGTGCGGCCGCGGCGGCGCGTGCGAGGATGGCCTCGACCTCGGCCTCGCCGATGTAGTCGTAACGGTAGTCGGCCTGGCCGGTCCAGGGGTGGGTGAGCGTGACGGTCATGGTGCGTGTCTCCGGGGGCGTGCGTTCCGTGCGGCGCCCTACTCCGCGTTCGACTGGAGCGCCAGCTGGATGTCGCGCTGGCGGCGCTTTTCCTCGCGATACATCAGCCACCAGCCGATGGCCGCAGCCACCGACACCGCGAGCACCATCAGCGTGGCGAGCGCGTTGATCTTCGGGCTGAGGCCCAGGCGCACCGACGAGAACACCTTCATCGGCAGCGTGGTCGAGTTGGGGCCGGCGACGAAGCTGGCGATCACCACGTCGTCCAGCGACAGCGTGAAGGCGAGCAGCCAGCCCGACACCAGCGCCGGCGCGACGATCGGCAGCGTGATCAGGAAGAAGACCTTGATGCGGTTCGCGCCGAGGTCCATCGCCGCTTCTTCCAGCGACTTGTCCAGTTCGGCCAGGCGCGAGGACACCACCACGGTCACGAACGACAGCGTGAAGGTGACGTGCGCGATCCAGATCGAGACCACCCCCTTGGGCGCGATGCCGACCGAGCCCGCCACCGACACCAGCATCAGCAGGATCGACAGGCCGGTGATGACTTCGGGCATCACCAGCGGCGCGGTGATCATCGCCCCGAACACGGTCTTGCTGGGGAACTGGCGCATGCGCGTCATCGCCAGCGCGGCCATGGTGCCCAGCACCACCGAGGTCGTGGCGGTCCAGAACGCGACCCGCAGGCTGACCCACGCGGCGTCGAGCATCGCCTGGTCGCGGACCAGCTCGCCGTACCACTTGAACGAGAAGCCCGACCACACCGAGGCCAGCCGCGACTCGTTGAACGAGTAGACGATCAGCACCACGATCGGCACGTACAGGAACGCGAAGCCGAGCGTCAGGATGCTCCAGCGCAGGACGCGTGCGCCGGGGGCGGAGACGCCGCTCATGCCAGCCGTCCTTCCAGCTCGCGCTGCTGCACTCGGTTGAAGATCAGGATCGGGACCAGCAGCATGATCAGCATCACGATCGCCACCGCCGAGGCCACCGGCCAGTCGCGGTTGTTGAAGAACTCGTTCCACATCACGCGGCCGATCATCAGCGTGTCCGGGCCGCCCAGCATCTCGGGGATCACGAACTCGCCGACCGCCGGGATCATCACCAGCATGCAGCCGGCGATGATGCCGCCACGCGACATGGGCAGCGTGATCTTCAGGAACGCTTTCCACGGCCGTGCGCCGAGGTCGTAGGCGGCTTCCAGCAGGCGGTGGTCGAACTTCACCAGGTTGGTGTATAGCGGCAGCACCATGAACGGCAGGTAGCAGTAGACGATGCCGATGTAGGTCGCGAGCGGCGTGTTGAGGATGCGCAGCGGCTCGGAAATCACCCCGATGCCAGTCAGCAGGTTGTTGAGCAGGCCGTTGCTGTCGAGGATGCCGATCCAGGCGTAGACGCGGATCAGGAACGAGGTCCACGACGGCAGCACCACCAGCATCATCGCGATGTTGCGCGAGGACGTGGACATCCGCGAGATGACGTAGGCCATCGGGTAGCCGATGAGCAGCGTCAGCAGCGTCGAGATCGCGGCGATCTTCAGCGAGCTGGCGTAGGCCAGCAGGTACTGGCTGTCGGAGAACAGCACCTTGTAATTGGTGAGGTTGAGCTTGAGCAGGACCTCGTCCTGCACGAATTCGAGGATCGGCGTGTACGGCGGCTGCGCGATCGCCAGCTTGGCGAACGAGATCTTCAGCACGATCAGGAACGGCACCGCGAAGAACAGCAGCAGCCACAGGTACGGGACCGAGATCACCGCCCAGCGCGGGCCCGGCAGGAAGCGCTTGAAGGCGGCGATCTTCATGAGGTGAGCACCACCCCTTCGTTGTCGCCCCACGACACCCAGACCTCGTCGCCCCAGGTCATGCCCTCGCTGGCCCAGCGCTGCTGGTTGGCGAAGTTCGCCATCACCCGGTAGCCGCTGGGCAGGCGCACGTGGAACACCGAATGGCTGCCGAAGTAGGCGATGTCCTCGATCCGGCCCTGCGCCTTGTTGTACGGCTGGTCCGGCTCTTCCTTGCTGATGACGACCTTCTCGGGACGCACGCCGTAGCCGACTTCCTGGCCTTCGTAGCCGGTCACGCCGTGGCCGACGTAGATCGGCACCGACAGCGACGGCGAGGCGATGGTGATGTAGTCGGCGTGGTCTTCCTCGATGCGGCCGTCGAACATGTTGATCGAGCCGATGAACTCCGCGGCGAAGCGGCTGGTCGGCGATTCGTAGATCTCGTCCGGCGTGCCGACCTGGCGGATGCGGCCGGCGTCCATCAGCGCGATGCGGGTGGCCATGGTCATGGCCTCTTCCTGGTCGTGGGTGACCATCACGCAGGTCACGCCGGACTTCTCGATGATGTCGACGAGTTCCAGCTGCATCTGCGAGCGCAGCTTCTTGTCCAGCGCGCCCATCGGTTCGTCGAGCAGGAGCAGCTTCGGGCCCTTCGCGAGCGAGCGCGCCAGCGCGACGCGCTGCTGCTGGCCGCCGGAGAGCTGGTGCGGCTTGCGCCGCGCGAGCTTGCCCAGTTGCACCATCGCCAGCATCTCGTCGACGCGCTTGCGGATCGCGTCCTTGCCCAGACCGTCCTGCTTCAGGCCGAAGGCAATGTTCTGTTCCACCGTCATGTGCGGGAACAGCGCGTAGGACTGGAACATCATGTTGATCGGCCGCTCGTAGGGCGGCAGGCCGTTCATCACCTGGCCGTCGAGGTAGATCTTGCCGGAGGACGGCGTCTCGAACCCGGCGAGGCAGCGCAGCAGCGTCGACTTGCCGCAGCCGGATCCGCCCAGCAGCGCGAAGATCTCGCCCTGGCGGATGCTCAGGTTGGTGTCATCCACGGCGACGAAGCCGTCGAACTCCTTGCGCACGTCCACGATCCGGACGTAGTGGTCGGCACCGGGTTTCGCGGCGCCGGTCTGCGGTCGTTCGTTGGCGACTGCGGCCATGGGCGTTCCTCGGGAATGCGGCGGGGCGGACATCGCTGCCCGCCCCGCGGTCGGTCAATGGCCGGTCTTGAGCTGGGTCCAGATCCGGGTGTACTGGCGGTCGACTTCCGGCGGCACGATCGCGAAGGTGAAGAGCTTCGCGCGCACGTCGTCCGGCGGATAGATCGTCGGGTCGCTCGTGATCTCCGGCTTCACCAGCGCCGTCGACTTCACGTTGATGTTCGGATAGCTGACGAAGTTGGAGTTGTCGGCGGCGACCTGCGGTTCCAGCAGGTAGTTGATGAAGGCGAGCGCGTTCTCGGGATGCTTGGCGTCCTTCGGGATCGCCAGCATGTCGAACCACAGCGGCGCGCCTTCCTTCGGGATCGAATAGGCGATGTGCACGCCGTTCTTCGCTTCCTCGGCACGGTCGCGGGCCTGGATGATGTCGCCCGACCAGCCGACGACGAGGCAGGTGCTGCCCTTCGCCATCGAGTCGATGTACTGCGAGGAATGGAAATTGGTGATGTAGGGGCGGATCGACTTCAGCAGCGCCGCGGCCTTGTCGATGACGGCCGGGTCGTGGCTGTTCGGATCTTCGCCGAGGTAGTTCAGCGCGATCGGGATCAGCTCGGACGGCGTGTCCAGCAGGGTCACGCCGCAGTCCTTGAGCTTGGCGATGTTCTCGGGCTTGAACACGAGGTCCCAGCTGTTGGCGACGTCGGTGGTGCCGAAGGCAGCCTTCACCTTGTCGACGTTGTAACCGATGCCGGTGGTGCCCCACAGATACGGCACGGCGTACTTGTTGTCCGGATCCTGCAGCGCGATGCGCTTCATCATCTCCGGATCGAGGTTGGCGAGGTTCGGGATCTTCGACTTGTCCAGCGGCATGAACACGCCGGCCTGGATCTGGCGGCCGAGGAAGTTGAGCGTCGGCACCACGATGTCGTAGCCGGACGAGCCCGCGAGCAGCTTGGTCTCGACGATCTCGTTGCTGTCGAACACGTCGTAGACCACCTTCACGCCGGTCTTCTTCTCGAAGCCCGGGATGGTGCTCTCGGCGATGTAGTCCGACCAGTTGTAGACGTTGAGGAGCTTCTCCTCGCCGCCGGCCGGCGCCTTGCCGTCGCCGGTCGCGGCGTTGCCGCCTTCGGGCTTGCCGCCACCGCAGGCGGCCAGCATGCAGACGGCGATGGACACTCCCAGCAATCGCAGTTTCATGACGCGCTTACCTCCGCCCCGGGGGGCTCAGATGGGTGAATGGTCGGACGCATCCGATTAGGGCACAGATCGCGGGCCGGCGGAAGCGGATCAGGCGATGCCGATCGCGTCCGCGGTCTCGTCGAGCGACTTCCATGCCTTCTCGAACAGTTCGTCCACCTGCGTCCGATCCAGGATCAGAGGCGGCGACAGCAGCATTGAATCATAGGTGGCGCGCAGGATCAGCCCGTTGCGCAGCGCGTTGTCGCGACACATCACGCCGACCGTCCCGCGCTCGTCGAAGAACCGGCGCTCGCCCTTGCGCGGCACCAGTTCCAGCGCGCCGACCATGCCGGCGATGCGGGCCTCGCCGACCAGCCGGTGTTCGCCCAGTTCGGCCCAGCGCTGCGCCAGGTACGGGGCGATCTCGTCGCGGGCGCGTTCGACGATCCGCTCTTCCTGCAGGATGCGGATGTTCTCCAGCGCCACCGCCGTGCACACGGGGTGGCCCGAGTACGTGCAGCCGTGGGCCAGTTCGCCGCCCTGCGTCTTGAGCACGCCGGCGACGCGGTCGTTGAACATCGCCGCGCCCAGCGGGATGTAGCCGGAGGTGATGCCCTTGGCGAGGGTCATCACGTCTGGGGTGATGCCGAAGTACTGCGAGCCGAACCACTCGCCGGTGCGGCCGAACCCGCAGATCACTTCGTCGGCGATCAGCAGCACGTCGTACTGGCGACAGATCCGCTCGATCTCCGGCCAGTAGGTCATCGGCGGGATGTAGACGCCGATCGCGCCCATGATCGGTTCGCCGATGAAGGCGGCGACGCGCTCCGGCCCGAGTTCGAGGATCTTCGCCTCCAGCCGGCGCGCGGCGAGCAGGCCGTATTCCTCGGGCGAGAGGTCGCCGCCGTCGGCGAACCAGAACGGCGGATCGATGTGGTGGATGTCGGGGATCGGCAGCCCGCCCTGCTTGTGCATGCTGGCCATGCCGCCGAGGCTGGCGCCGGCCATCGTGGTGCCGTGGTAGCCGTTGTGGCGGCCGATGAAGATGTTCTTCTGCGGCTTGTCCTGCACCGCCCAGAAATGGCGGACCAGGCGCAGGATGGTGTCGTTGGCCTCGGAACCGGAGTTGGTGAAGAAGGCGTGGTTGAGGTCGGCCGGCGTGAGTTCGGCGAGCTTGGCCGAGAGTTCGATTGTCGGCTCGACCGTGCACTGGAAGAAGCTGTTGTAGTAGGCCAGCCGGTCCATCTGCTTGCGCGCGGCCTCGCCCAGTTCGCGGCGGCCGTAGCCGAGGTTCACGCACCACAGCCCGGCAAAGGCGTCCAGCAGCTTGTGGCCTTCGGCGTCCCAGACGTAGGCGCCCTCGCCCTTCACGAGGATGCGGGTACCCTTTTTCGCCAGCGCGGCGTTGTCGTTGAACGGGTGCAGGTGGTGCTCGGCGTCGAGCTGCTGCAGGCGGGCGATGTCGGCGTGGTCCATGGGGGCTCCGGAAAGGTCGGCGTCAGACGTTGAGCAGCAGGAACTCGCGTTCCCACGAACTGATGACGCGGAAGAAGGTTTCGTATTCCTTGCGCTTGACCGAGATGTAGGCGCGGACGAAGCGCGCGCCCATCATGTCGTGCAGGGGCTTGCAGCCCTCCAGCTTGTCGAGCGCCTCGCCCAGCGAGCGCGGCAGCTCGAAACCGACGTCCTGCGCGCTGGTGGACAGCGGCTCGGTCGGCTCCAGTTGCCCGCGCAGGCCCATCAGGCCGCAGGCCAGGGTCGCGGCCATCGCGAGGTAGGGATTGGCGTCGGAACCGGCGAAGCGGCTCTCGACGCGGGTGTTCTCGGGCGTGTCCATCGGCACGCGCAGGCCGCAGGTGCGGTTGTCGTAGCCCCACTGCACGTTGATCGGCGCCACCTGCCCCAGCGCCAGCCGGCGGTAGGAATTCACGTTCGGCCCGAAGAACGCCATCGCCATCGGCACGTACTGCTGCAGGCCGCCGAGGTAGTGCTCGAACGCCTTGCTGTGCTCGCCCGACTTGCGGCCGGCGAAGATGTTGCGCCCCCTGCGGTCGAGCACGCTCTGGTGGATGTGCATCGCGCTGCCGGGCTCGTTCTCCATCGGCTTGGCGAGGAAGGTCGCGTACACGCCGTGGCGCAGTGCGGCCTCGCGCATGGTGCGCTTGAACAGGAACACCTGGTCGGCGCGCGACATGGCGTCGGCGTGCAGGAAGTTGACCTCCAGCTGCGCGGCGCCGGATTCGTGGATCAGCGTGTCCACGTCCAGCTCCATCGCGTCGCTGTAGTCGTACATCAGGTCGAGGATCGGGTCGAACTCGTTGACCGCGTCGATCGAGTACGACTGGCGCGCGGTCTCCGGGCGACCCGAGCGGCCGGCGGGCGGCTGCAACGGGAAATCCGGGTCGGTGTTCTTCTGCACGAGGAAGAACTCGACCTCCGGCGCGACCACCGGGCGCAGGCCCTCGGCCTCGTAGGCGTCGAGCACGCGCTTGAGCACGTTGCGCGGCGCCAGTTCGTGGCGCTCGCCATCCTTCGTGTAGCAGTCGTGGATGACCTGTGCGGTGGGATCGGTGGCCCACGGCACCAGGCGCACGGTGTCCGGGTCCGGGCGCAGCAGCATGTCGGCGTCGGAGGGCGTGGTTAGGTCGTAGTAGTCGTCGGGGAAATCGCCGGTGACGGTGGTCGCGAAGATGCCTTCGGGCAGGCGCGTGCCGTAATCGTGCGAGAACTTGGCGGCCGGGATGATCTTGCCGCGGGCGTTGCCGGTGATGTCCGGCACGAGGCATTCGACCTCGGTGATGCGGCGGTCCTTCAGCCAGCGGACCAGCGCGTGTTCGCCGGCGGTGGCGGAGGGCGCGGCGCGGACACCGCGCCGGGCGGAAGGCTTGCGGGAAGACTTTTTCGGGCTCATGCGTTCATCGTAGCCGCTGCGCGGTCTGTTGTCGGGCGGCGCGCTGCCGGCAGGCGTCGCCGAACGCGCGGAAGATGCCGTGGTAGAAGGCGTTCTCGGTGACGCGCCACTCGGGATGCCACTGCACCGCAAGCAGGAAACCATCGCCGTCGCGGCGGAACGCTTCGACCAGCCCGTCGGGTGCGGTCGCTTCCACCGTCAGCCCGTCACCCAACCGAGCGATGCCCTGCCCGTGCAGCGAGTTCACGCGCGCCTTTTCCGTGCCGGCGATGCAGGCGAGCAGCCCGCCCGGCGCGAGCGCGATCTCGTGCGCCGGCGCGTACTGCACGTCGAGCGGGTCGTCGGTGTTCTCGCGGTGGTCGCGCATGCCCGGCAGCGCGTGCACTTTCTGGTGCAGGCGGCCGCCGAAGGCGACGTTGATCTCCTGGAAGCCGCGGCAGATGGCCAAGATTGGCAGGCCGAGTTCGATCGCCATCGGGATCAGCGCGAGGGTGTTGGCATCGCGCACCGGGTCGTGGAGGTTGCCCTCCCAGCTCGGCTCGTCGGAATAGTGGTGTGGCTCGATGTTGCTGACCGCCCCGGTCAGCAGCAGCCCGTCCAGCCCCTCCAGCATCTGGCGCAGGCCGACCGGCGGTTGCAGGCCGGGCAGCAGCACCGGGAGGCACTCGGCGCCGTCGACCACCGCCCGGACGTACTTCTCCCCCACCGCCAGGAACGGATGCGGACCGATCGTCTTCCGGTCCGTCGGCAGGCCGACCAGAGGCATCCGGGGAGAGGTTCGGGGCATGCGGGACGCTCGTGGTGCGTTTCCGGGAGGGCTTCCGCACGGTAACGGGGCCGTTCGATTTCTGCAACATCCCCGCCGGAAATCCGATTCGAGCCTCCGCATTTGCTGCGTCGCGACATCGGATCCATGCGCATTTGAGGCCAAACGGTGGCATGATCCCCGTTGAGTATTATTGACAATTCGCCGACGCAGCCCGCTGCTGTCACACTGTCGCCCGCCTTTCGAGTCCCTCCGACATCATGCCCGACACCTTCACGCCCGATGATCGACTGAGCCTGCAGCAATTGCCGGACTGCGAGCAGGTCGACCTGCTCCTGCCCGACATGAACGGCCTGCTGCGCGGCAAGCGCATCGCCCGCAGCGCACTGGAGAAGGTCTACGCCGACGGCGTCTGCCTGCCGATGTCGCTGATCGCCACCGACATCACCGGCAACACGGTCGAGGAGACCGGCCTGGGCTACGACATCGGCGACGAGGACCGGATCTGCCGGCCGATCCCCGGCACCCTGCGCCCCGTGCCGTGGTCGCCGCGGCCGATGGCGCAGGTCCTGCTGGGCATGGAGGACGCGCAGGGCGGCATGTTCGAGGCCAACCCGCGCGAAGTGCTGAGGCGCGTGCTGGCGCGCTACGAGGCCCTCGGCCTGCGGCCGGTGGTGGCGGTGGAACTGGAGTTCTACCTGTTCGACCGCCTGCCCGACGCCCACGGCCGGCCGCAGCCGCCGGTCAACGCACACACCGGGGCGCGCAACACCAGCACGCAGGTCTACTACATCGAGGACCTGGACGATTTCCGGCCCTTCATCGACGGCGTCGCCGCCGCCTGCCGCGCGCAGGGCGTGCCCGCCGACACCGCGGTCGCCGAATACGCGCCCGGGCAGTTCGAGATCAACCTCAAGCACCGCGACGACGCCCTGCTGGCCTGCGACGACGCGATCTACCTCAAGCGCGCGATCAAGGCCGTGGCGCGGCAGCAGGGCTACCAGGCCAGCTTCATGGCCAAGCCGCTGGCCGACCAGGCCGGCAGCGGCCTGCACGTGCACGTCAGCGTGCTCGACCGCAACGGCGACAACATCTTCGCCTGCTCGCCGGAGCAGCCGGCCGAGGCGCTGAAGCATGCGATCGGCGGCCTGCAGCGCAGCGCGAAGGACTGCCTGCTGCTGTTCGCCCCCAACGCCAACAGCTATCGGCGCTTCGTGCTCAACGCGTTCGTGCCCTTGAACGAGGTCTGGGGCTTCAACAACCGCACCGTCGCCATGCGCATCCCGCACAGCGACGAGAAGAACACCCGCATCGAGCACCGCATCGCCGGCGCCGACGCCAACGTCTACCTCGCGACCGCCGCGGTGCTGGCCGGCATGCTGGAAGGCATCGAACGCGGCCACGATCCGGGCCCGCCGATCGTCGGCAACGCCTACGACCAGACCGAGATCCGCACGCCGTACTGGCGCGACACCATCGCGGACTTCATGGACAGCGATTTCGCCGCCCGCCACTTCGGCGAGACCTTCCGCCACATCTACGGCCAGCAGAAGCTCAAGGAACTGCACACGTTCTATCGCGAAGTGACCACGCTGGAATACGAGTGGTACCTGCGGTCGGTGTGAGCCGGTCGCCGTCACGCCGACCCTCGCGAGGAGCCTGCCCTTGACCCCAGCCGCCTACCCGCCCAGCTGGTACGCCGCCAGCGCCGAGCCCCTGCCGCCGCAGCCGCGGCTGGAAGGCGACATCGACGCCGACGTCTGCA
Source organism: Lysobacter sp. DMC104 (assembly GCF_056313665.1). Classification (NCBI taxonomy): domain Bacteria; kingdom Pseudomonadati; phylum Pseudomonadota; class Gammaproteobacteria; order Lysobacterales; family Lysobacteraceae; genus Lysobacter; species Lysobacter sp. DMC104. The sequence goes on from NZ_JBQUZW010000014.1 coordinate 63,061, forward strand.
TCCTCGGCGCGGGTTACGTGGGCTTGTCGGCCGCGCTGGAACTGGCCGAGGCCGGCTACCGGGTCGTGGTGCTGGAGGCGCAGCGCATCGGCTGGGGCGCATCGGGCCGCAACGGCGGCCAGGTGATCTTCGGCTTCGGCTGCGGCGAGGCGAAGCTGGCGGCGCTGCTCGGCCGCGAGGACGCCCGCAAGCTGTTCGACTGGTCGGTCGAAGGTGTGCAGATGATCCACGAGCGCCGCGGCCGCTACGGCATCGACTGCGACTGGCGCGACGGCCACATGCACGTGGCGATCAAGCCGCGGCAAGTGACCGAACTGCAGACCTGGCAGCGCGAACTCGAGCACGACTACGGCTATCCCCTGCCTTGGTGGGATCGCGACCAGCTGCGTGCGCAACTGGATTCCCCGCGCTACCTCGGCGGCCTGTACGACGTGCGCTCCGGCCATCTGCATCCGCTGAAGTACGCGCTGGGCCTGGCACGTGCCGCACTGGCGGCCGGCGTGCGCATCTTCGAACACAGCCCGGTGCTGGACATCGCGCATGGCCCGCGCCCGCAGCTGCGCACGGCGCACGGCACGGTGCGCGGCGATTTCGCGATCCTTGCCGGCAACGCACTGGTGAAGGGCGTGGCGCCGGAACTCGATCGCAAGATCATGCCGGTCGGCACCTACATCGCCGCCACCCGCCCGCTCGGCGAAGCGCGTGCCCGTGAGCTGATCCGCAACGACATGGCCGTGGCCGACGTGAACTGGGCGCTGGACTATTTCCGCCTCGGCGCCGACCACCGTCTGCTCTTCGGCGGCCGCGCCAGCTACTCCAACTTCCAGCCACCGAACCTGGCGTGGGTGATGGCCCGACGCATGCGCAAGGTGTTCCCGCAGCTCGCCGGCGAACCGTTCGAGCACGTCTGGGGCGGCACCATCGATATCAGCTTCAATCGTGCCCCGCACTGGGGCCGCATCGGCCGCGACAACGTCTATTTCGCGCAGGGCTTCTCGGGACACGGCGTCGCAGCCGCGGGCCTCGCGGGCCGGGTGATCGCGGAAGCCGTGCGCGGCCAGGGCGAACGCCTCGATGTCTTCGCGCGGATCCCGCATCTGGATTTCCCCGGAGGCCGCACCTTCCGCACGCCGATGCTGGTCGCCGCGATGGGCTGGTACAAGCTGCGCGATGCGTTGTGGTGACGGGCCCGGATCGCCGCATTCACTTTTTTGCATCGCAACGCTTGACGATCCCGAAGGGCCTTCCTAAAATGTCGGTTCTCCAGCAAGTGGGGCCATAGCTCAGCTGGGAGAGCGCCTGCATGGCATGCAGGAGGTCGCCGGTTCGATCCCGGCTGGCTCCACCAACTTCCGAACCACCAGGCCGGTTCGAGAAGGGAAGCAGTTACACGACGTCCCCATCGTCTAGAGGCCTAGGACATTACCCTTTCACGGTAGCGACCGGGGTTCGAATCCCCGTGGGGACGCCAACGTTTCAACGACGAAGCCCGCCTCGCGCGGGCTTCGTCGTTTTCGTGCGTCACATCCGGCGATACACCCAGAAGCTGCCGACGTTCATGCCGATGTGGCCGCGACCGCTGCCGGTGTAGATCTCGGGCCCCACGAGTGCATAACGCAGGACGTAGTTCGATGCCGTCGTGGAATAGCCGAGGCCGTAGCGGCCGTTGATGTCGCTCAGCATGCGGTTGAACTGGGTCGGGCTGATGCAGAAGCCGCGATCCTTGTCACCCGCCACGACACTGCCCTTGCGGAACGGTTCCAGCGGGTTGCCGTATCCCGGCACTGGCGAGCTGTACACGGAACCGTTCTGGTTCTGCGTCTGCAGATGGGTGATCACGATCGGCTTGTGCGCGCTGTTGACGTCGGTGTCGACCAGCAGCGCGTCGGTCGCGGAGTAGCCGGAGCGCGAATCGAACATCATCACGTTGACGTGGAAGCCCTGCGCGGTGTTCGCCTGGTTCTCGAAATACAGCGTGACCATCGCCTGGTTCACCGAGCCGGCGGTGTAGGACGAGGCGAGGTTCATCGTGCCGCTGACACACAGCAGGTCGGACTTGTTCCAGACGACGCGGTTGAGATCGACGCGGTACTGCAGCGAGTGGTGTTGCGCACCGCCCGGGAACCCGGCCGGGCCGAAGGTGTTCAGATGCATGCCGACGGCGGTGCCGTTGCGCTGGACGATCGTGGCGCCGTAGCCCGGCGCGGTCTCCGCGGCGCCCTTGGCGGCGCGCTGGCTGGCGGTGCTGCGATCGGCCGGATCGAGCCCGGTCCAGGGGGCACCGGACCACGTGTTCGGGCTGAGCCAGGCGAAGGTCGCGCCCGCGCTGACGTCGAGGAAGTTGTTGGCGAGCAGATTGAGCCCGGCGACCGGAGCCGATGACAGATAGCCCGGGTTGTTGACGATGAGCCGCGAGAGATCGGGCGTCTGCGGGGTGTAGTAGAACTCGGTGTTGGTCCACGCGCCCGCCTCGGCTGACAGCGACAGCAGTACGACGGCGGCGGCAGTGGTGAAGCGTTTGGACATGGCGTGACTCCTTTCGTGGCAGCGGGAACCTTCCCGGGAACCTCCAGTCTGGGCGCAGACCATCGCGTGAAACGAGATCGCGTTGGCGGAGGCGTCATGCCGGATGTTGCCCGCCTCCGCCACGGTCGTATCCGGCCGGGCGTCGTCTGCATCCCCGCGTTTCCGGTGCTTCCCGCCCGGGATCACGGCGAGAGACTGCGCTCCGGCCTGTCGCTGGTGCGCATCAGCGTCCCCACCCCGTGCCCGCGCTCGGCGAGGTATTGCAGCCACTTGCCGAGGAAGGTGTTCATGCGCAGGCGGTGGTCGAGCACTTCCGCCGGCGGCGGGTGCAGGCCGATGGCGTCCTGCCAGCGGCGACCGATGTAGCAGTGGGTGGCTTCGACCAGTTGCGCGTCGCGGTACAGGCGCAGGAAGGCGGACGGGTCGGGCTCGCCGGTGACCGGATCGAGCAGCGCGTAGCTCAGGCGGTACTCGACGGTGTAGGCGTGCTGCGCCATGACTTCGAGGTGCAGGTCGAGGCCGTCGCCGATCGAGGACACGTATCGTCCTTCGGTCAGCAGCGCCGGTGCGAACAGGCGCTGCAGGCGCTGGTGGTTCTCTGAATACAGCGCCATCAGCCACGAAAAACGGCTGATTTTCTGGGCTTCGATGGGGCGGGCAACGACGTGCGACATGCGTGGATCGTACACAGCGCACCGTGGCCGCGACAGCATTGACGACATCGATGGCCGGCGGCGATGATGGGCAGGCCCCGCGCGTTCGCGATCCGAACGAATCCTCGGAACCGATCGCCTCGGAACCGATCGCCTCAGAACATCCCGCGCTGGATCCCCAATGTCGTCATCACCTTGCTCGCGATCTCCTCGATGGAGGTGTGCGTGGTGCTGAGCGTGGGGATGCGCTCGGCGCGCAGCATGGCCTCGGCAGCGGCCACCTCGCGACGGCAGGTGTCGAGCTGGGCATAGCGCGAATTCGGCCGCCGTTCCTGGCGGATCTGCGCCAGCCGTTCCGGATCGATCGTCAGCCCGAACAGCTTGCGCCGGTGCGCGCGCAGCCGCGGCGGTAGGCGGTCGTGCTCCAGGTCCTCGTCGGTCAGCGGATAGTTTGCCGCACGTACGCCGTGATGCAGGGCGAGGTAGACGCAGGTCGGCGTCTTGCCCGCGCGCGAGACCGCAACCAGGATCACATCCGCCTCGTCGTAGTTGGTGGCGATGCCGTCGTCATGGGTCAGCGCGAAGTTCATCGCGTTGATGCGGCGGTGGTAGGTGTCGAAGTCGACCAGGCCGTGCGCCTGCCCCACGCGCGGAAGCCGCTGCTGGCCCAGTTCGCGCTCCAGCGGCTCGATGAAGGGGGCGAACACGTCCAGCATCAGCGCCCCGCTCTCGGCCAGGGCTGCGGTCAGGCGGGCGTCGACGCAGGAATTGACCACGATCGGGCGCAGACCATCGCGCTCGCCGGCGGCGCGGATGCGGGCCGCGGCCTCGGTCGCCTTCTCGGGCGTGTCGACGAAGGGCATCCGGTGGGTCCGGAAATCGGTGCCGTTGAACTGGGTCAGCAGGCTGTGGCCGATGGTTTCGGCGGTGATGCCGGTGCCATCGGAGACGTAGAAGACCGGTCGGACGAGGGTCATGGGGCGCTTGGGACGGAAGTCGAAGGCGGCGCGGAAGCCGGTGTTGCTAAAATACCGCTTTCCCCGGCCCCCCGCCGCGCCCGTCCGGAGCACCCCTTGAACGAGAACATCCTCTGGCTGCAGGCCCTGCGCCTGTCCGACCTTGCCCGCGTGGGCGGCAAGAACGCCTCCCTCGGCGAAATGATCGGCCATCTGGCCGGGCTGGGGGTCTCGGTACCGGGGGGCTTCGCCACCACCGCCGAGGCGTTCAAGGCCTTCATCGCCCACAACGACCTGCACCAGCGCATCTACGACAAACTGGCGACGCTGGACGTGGACGACGTCCCCGCCCTCACCGCCGCCGGCGGCGAGATCCGCGGCTGGGTGATCGACGCGCCGCTGCAACCCGAACTCGACCGCGACATCCGCGCCGCCTACGCCCAGCTCTCCGCCGAGAACGGCGGCACGGACATCGCCGTCGCCGTGCGCTCCTCCGCCACCGCCGAGGACCTGCCCGACGCCTCGTTCGCCGGCCAGCAGGAGACCTTCCTCAACGTGACCGGCGCCGACGAGGTCGTGCACAAGGTCAAGGAAGTGTTCGCCAGCCTCTACAACGACCGGGCCATTGCCTACCGGGTGCACCACGGCTTCAAGCACGAGGACGTGTTCCTCTCCGCCGGCGTGCAGTTGATGGTCCGCTCCGACGTCGGTGCCTCCGGCGTGCTGTTCACGCTCGACACCGAATCCGGCTTCCGCGACGTGGTGTTCGTGACCGCCAGCTACGGCCTCGGCGAGATGGTCGTGCAGGGCGCGGTCAACCCCGACGAGTTCTACGTCTACAAGCCGACCCTGCGCCAGGGCAAGCCGGCGATCCTGCGCCGCGCGCTGGGCAGCAAGGCCATCCGCATGGTCTATTCCGACAAGCCCGGCGAGCGCGTGCGCACCGAGGACGTCCCCACCGACCTGCGCGGCAGGTTCTCGATCACCGACGCCGACGTGCAGGAGCTGTCGAAGCAGGCGCTGGTCATCGAACAGCACTACGGCCGCCCGATGGACGTCGAATGGGCGAAGGACGGCGTCACCGGCAAGCTGTTCATCGTGCAGGCGCGCCCGGAAACCGTGAAGTCCCGCGCGCACGCGACCCAGATCGAACGCTACAGCCTCGAAGCGCGCGGCGAGATCGTCGCCGAAGGCCGCGCCATCGGCCACAAGATCGGCAGCGGCACCGCGCGCGTCGTGCGCTCGCTCGCCGACATGAACCGCGTGCAGCCGGGCGACGTGCTGGTCGCCGACATGACCGACCCCGACTGGGAGCCGGTGATGAAGCGCGCCGCGGCGATCGTGACCAACCGCGGCGGCCGCACCTGCCACGCGGCGATCATCGCTCGCGAACTGGGCGTGCCCGCCGTCGTCGGCACCGGCAACGCGCTGGACCGCATCGAGGACGGCCAGACCGTCACCGTGAGCTGCGCGGAAGGCGACACCGGCTTCATCTACGCCGGCGCCCTGCCCTTCGAGCGCATCGTCACCGACCTCGACAACATGCCGCCGGCGCCGCTGAAGATCATGATGAACGTGGCGAACCCGGAGCGCGCGTTCGACTTCGCGATGCTGCCGAACGCCGGCATCGGTCTGGCACGGCTGGAGATGATCATCGCCAGCCACATCGGCGTGCATCCCAAGGCGCTGCTGGAGTACGCCGACCAGGACATCGAGACGAAGCGCAGGATCGACGCGCGCATGGCCGGCTACGCCAGCCCGGTCGATTTCTACGTCGACCGCCTCGCCGAAGGCATCGCCACCATCACCGCCTCGGCCGCACCGAATCCGGTGATCGTGCGCCTGTCGGACTTCAAGTCGAACGAATACGCCAACCTCATCGGCGGCAGCCGCTACGAGCCGCACGAAGAGAATCCGATGATCGGGTTCCGCGGCGCCAGCCGTTACGTCGACCCGTCGTTCCGCGAGGCGTTCGCGCTGGAATGCCGCGCCGTGCGCAAGGTCCGCGAGACCATGGGCCTGACCAACTGCTGGGTGATGATCCCGTTCGTCCGCACGCTGGAAGAAGGCCGCAAGGTCGTCGAGGTGCTGCGCGAGAATGGCCTGGAGCAAGGCAAGGACGGGCTGAAGATCATCATGATGTGCGAGGTGCCGTCGAACGCGCTGCTGGCCGACGAATTCCTCGACATCTTCGACGGCTTCTCGATCGGCTCCAACGACATGACGCAGTTGACGCTGGGCCTGGACCGCGACTCGGCGATCGTCGCCGAGCTGTTCGACGAGCGGAACCCGGCGGTGAAGAAGATGCTGTCGATGGCCATCCAGGCCGCGAAGCGCAAGGGCAAATACGTCGGCATCTGCGGCCAGGGCCCGAGCGACCATCCCGATCTCGCACAGTGGCTGATGGAGGAAGGCATCGAGTCGGTGTCGCTCAACCCGGACACCGTGGTCGACACCTGGCTGAAGCTGGCGAAGGCGAAGAAGGGCTGATCGCACGCGGCGACGCCTGCGCGATCGACTCCGGAAAAGGGCGCCGCTGGCGCCCTTTTTCGTGCATGCCGGACGTCATCGTGCCGAACGACAGGCGCCGGACGCACGCGTTGCGCAGTACGGTCGTCGCCATCGCCCTCCGCGGGCATCACGGACATCGCGCATGGACGAGGTCTCGACCTTCCGGCTCAACCTGATGCGTGCGCTCTACCTGCTGATGTTCGTCGGCCAGGCGGTCGTCACCGGGCCGGCGATCCTGCATCCGCCCGCGGATCTCGATCTGCCGCACAGCGTGATCCAGAGCTTCCTCGGCACGATCTCGCTGCTGTCGATCCTCGGCTTGCGCCATCCGCTGAAGATGCTGCCGCTGCTGCTGTTCGAATTCACGTGGAAGGCGCTGTGGGTCGGCGCGTTCTGGCTGCGGCTGTGGTACGGCCACGTGACGACGCCGGCGATCGATGAGACCTTCTTCGAGATCATGCTGGGCGTGGTGCTGGTGCCCTTGGTGATCCCGTGGGGTCACGTCTGGCGCCGTTACATCACGGCGCCTGCGGAACGCTGGCGCTGAGGCGGCGCCGTCAGCCGGAACGCGGTACCGGCAGGCGCCTTTCCTCTGCGATCCTGCGGTAGGTGGCCTCGACGACGTCCGCACCGTGCCTCGCTTCGAGCCGCTTGACGATGAAATGGCCGCGGGCGACGTCCTGGTAGTAGTCGACGAACAGCGCGTTCAGCGCCGCGCCGCTGAGCGCGCCGATCACCGGCACCGCCTGTGCGGCGAATTTCTCGGTGACCACCACGCCGAAGCGCGAGGCGATCTTCTCGATCACGGACGCCAGCCACTTCGCCGCATGCTTCGAGGTCGCGCCCGACGCATGCCCGCTGCCGTGTTTCGCGGCGACCTGCGCCAGTTCCTTCGACAGATGGCGCATGGCGTCGGTGGTGAACCCGCGCACCGCGTAGTAGCCGACGTCGCCGGCATCGTCAGCGGTCGACGGACCGCCGAATGCGAACACTTCGAGGCAGGCCTGCTTCGTCGCGAGATCGTGCAGGTCGAAGCCTTCGCTGCGCGCCACGTCGGCGACCGCCCGCATCATCATCGTGGTGGTGACCGGCAGTTCGATGAACAGCGCGGCGAAGCCGAATGCGCCACCGACCGCGCCGGTGCCGGCCGCGGCGAGCTTGTGCAGGCGCGTGGATGCGGGTTTGCCCGGGGCGTTGTCCATCGACCACAGCGCGGCGCCGGCCGCCTTGGCGAGGGCCGCCTCGACGGCGCCGTGGACCCGCGACGCCACCGGGCGCGGCAGCCGCTTCACCAAGCCTTCGACCGGCGAACCCACGAGGCTGGCGATGCGCATCGCGAGCGACGGCGATTCCAGCAGCGCGACGGCGCGACGCAGGTCGTCCGTGTCGGCGGGCGACAGCGCCGCGGGAACGAGTTCGGTCATGGTGTTCCACTCCCCTCGCGGATGACGCTGGCCCGCGGGTTCACTCCGGCGATGCGAGCTGTGCCAGCCGCGCGCGGTAGTGGCGCAGTTCGGCGATCGAATCGCGGACGTCGCTCAGCGCGGTGTGCGCGGATTCCTTCTGCACGCCCTGCAGCACCTGCGGCGCCCAGCGCCGGGCCAGTTCCTTCAGCGTGCTGACGTCGAGGTTGCGGTAGTGGAAGAACTTCTCCAGCTCCGGCATCTGCCGGTGCAGGAAACGCCGGTCCTGGCAGATCGAGTTGCCGCAGATCGGCGACGCCTTCGGCGCGACCCAGGCCTGCAGGAACTCGAGCGTGCGGCGCTCGGCCTCGGCCATGGACACGCCCTGCGTCAGCACGCGGTCCCATAACCCGGACTTGCGGTGCTGATTGCGGTTCCAGTCGTCCATCGCCTCGAGCGTGGCAAGGTCGTGGGCGATGGCGAACTCCGGTCCCTCGGCCAGCAGGTTGAGCTGCGCGTCGGTCACCGCGGTGGCGATCTCGATGATCGAATCGCGGTCGGTGTCGAGCCCGGTCATCTCCAGGTCGATCCAGATCAGGCGGCCTTCGGACGCCAGGCTTTCGGTCGCGGGTGAAGTCGCCATGCGCTCGCAGGATGATTCGGGAAGCCGCATGATAGCCCACCCGTCCGCAGCATCCGGGTCCGCCATGGCACTCCACATCCCGACCGACCACCAGACCATCCTCGGCGCGATGCTGGCCCCGGCGCTGTTGATGGCCGCCACCGGGTCGCTGCTGGTCTCGGCCAACGCCCGGCTGGCACGCGTCGTCGACCGGCTGCGTTCGCTGATCGTGGCCTGGGAGCACGACGCCCCAGACCGCAACGAGCGTGACACCCAGATCCGCCGCCACCGGCATCGGTCGGCGCTGGTGCTGCGCGCCTGCCGGCTGCTGTACGCGGCGCTGGCCTGCTTCATCGGCACCAGCCTCGCGCTGGCCGCGGACGCGCTGCTCGGTTTTCCGTTCGTGGGCGCCGTGCCGACCGTGCTGGCCGTGGCCGGCATGGCCTGCCTGCTCGGCGCCAGCCTGACGATGGGCCGCGAGGTCAGCTTGTCGGTGCGCAGCTTCGACGAGGAACTGGACCAGGAACTCGCGCGCAAGCGCAATTGACCGGCCGGCGTTGTCGAGGACTGCTGCTCTTGGCAAGCATCGGTAGAGCGGCCTTCAGGCCGCTGATCCTCGCGAGGCAGGATCAACAGCAGCGGCCTGAAGGCCGCTCTACCGAAAGCAAAGCGGCCTGGTGTCCAACCGCCGAATGGCGGGTCAGGCCGCCCGACCGAAAGCAATGCGTTGCGATGACGCGCGGGTGACGCCTCACACCGGCGGCTTGCCGCGCTTGCGCCGGAAGTAGTTGGTGAGCATCGTCCCCGCCTCCTCGGCCAGCAGACCGCCGTCGACGGCGACGCGGTGGTTGTGGCGCGGGTCGACCAGCAGGTCGAACACGCTGCCGGCGGCGCCGGTCTTGGGATCGGTCGCGGCGTAGACCACGCGCGCCACCCGTGCATGTACCGCCGCCATCGCGCACATCGCGCAGGGCTCCAGCGTGACGTACAGCGTGCAGCCGGTCAGGCGATGGTTGCCCAGCGTGCGGCCGCCTGCGCGCATGGCGACGATCTCCGCGTGGGCGCTGGGATCGTGATCGCCAATGTTGCGGTTCCAGCCCTCGCCGACCACGCGCCCATCGGCGTCGACCAGCACCGCGCCGACCGGGATCTCGTCGTGCTCGCGCTCGGCGCGGACGGCGAGCGCCAGCGCGTGGCGCATCCAGTGCAGATCGGCGTCGGTCCACGCCGGCGTCGAGGCGTCGTCGGCGGCCGTCATCGGGCCGCTCCGGTCTGGTTTCCACGTTGCATCGGCCAATGATGGGCATTCGCTCGGCCTGTGTCATCTTGCAGGTTCGCGGCGCACGCGGCAGCGGCTACGCTCCGTGTCTCGAAGGATTCCGCGCCACGTGCGCACGACAGGGGACGTTCCATGACCGCACCGACCACTCCATCCGCCGCCGCATCCGCCGGCGGCTGCACGCCCACGCCCGTCCGCCTGCCGCCGACGCTGCCGCCGGAACCGTGCTGCTGCGACAGCGACCCGATCGAAGGCCTGAAGCAGCTCTTCGTCGACTACTTCCAGGGCCGCGGCATGGCCGCCGGGCGTGATCCGGCGACGCGGCCGGTGTTCCTGCGCCTGCACGGCGCGGCGCACGGCCGCTTCCTCGTCGATCCCGACCTGCCGCAAGACCTGCGCGTCGGCGTGTTCGGCCAGAAGACCGAATACCCGGCCTGGGTGCGCTTCTCCTCCGACGTCCAGCCCGGCACGCCCGACCTCAAGGGCACCTGCGGCATCGGCATCAAGCTGTTCGGCGTCGACGGCGAGAAGCTGCTGGCGCCCGACCGCGAGGCGACCACGCAGGACTTCATCCTGCAGAATCACGACGTGTTCTTCGTCGACACCGCGAAGGACATGTGCGAATTCACCTGCGCGTCGCTGCACGGCAAGGGCGATGCCTACCTCGCCGCGCATCCGGTGACGCAGCAGGTGCTGGACGCGATGGAGAAGGTCGTCGATTCGGTGCTGACCACGCCCTACTGGAGCGTGCTGCCGTACCGCTTCGGCGAATCGCGCTACGTGAAGTACTGGCTGGAGCCGCTGGAGGCGCCGCCGGCCGACGCCGCGCCGGACTTCGACGATCCGTTCTACCTGCGCGCCGACCTGCACGCGCGGATGCGCAAGGGCGCGGCACGGTTCCGCTTCCTCGCGCAGTTCCGCACCGACGACGCGACGATGCCGCTCGACGCCGCGACCGTGCGCTGGAGCGCCGAGGCCAGCCCGCCGGTGGCGCTGGGCGTCCTCGAACTGCCGATGCAGGACCTCGACGCCCGCGGCCAGTCGACCTACGGCGAGAACCTCGCCTGGAACCCGTGGCATGCGCTGCCCGAGCACGCGCCGGTCGGCAGCATTTCCGACGCGCGCAAGGTGGTGTACCGCGCCTCGGCCGACAACCGTCGCAACGTCAACGGCGTGCCGCTGGCCGAACCCGCGGCGCCGCGCCCGGCCGAGTACGCGCCCGGCGTGCCCTACCCGGCCGCGAAGGACACCCGCGTCGTGCGCGCGGCGATCCATCCGGCGATCGGCATCGCCCGCGTCGGCAACAGCCTCGACGCGTACTACATCGGCCCGCAGGTCATCGACCCGCCGCCGCAGCCGCTCGGCTTCTACCGTGACCCCACCGGTGCGCTGAAGCGCGAGGCCGCACAGTTCCGGATCTACGGCTACAACGCCGCGGGCGAAGTGGTGCGCGAACTCACCTCCGACTGGGCCGACATCAGTTGGACGGTGCACCTCGCCAACCGCAAGGCGGCCTGGTACCAGTGGCAGATCGCGATGGACATCCCCGAGGCGGCGACCACCGTGTTGCCGCGCCGCAACGCCAAGGTGAAGGATCGCGACAGCCTCGTCATCGACGCCGGCCCGCAGCAGATCGCCGGCCGCGACACCGCGCCGGTGACCTGCGCCGGGATGTTCACCGACGTGCCGGTGACAATCGGCGAGCTGCGCACCGACGCCAGCGGCCGCCTGCTGGTGCTGCCCGGCCACGGCATCTCCGCCTCGCCCACCGGCGCGCCGATCTTCATCCCCAGCGACGGCAACTCCTTCATCAACGCCGACGGCTGGTATGACGACACCTGCGACGGCACTGTGGAGGCGACGGTGAACATCGAAGGCCGCGCGATCCCGGTCGAAGCGGCATGGGTCGTCACCGCGCCGCCGAACTACGCGCCGCAGGTGAAGGCCGAGCGCACGTTGTACGACCTGCTGCACGATCTCTACGTGCAGGCGGCGTGGCTGCCGGCGCCAGCGACGGTGTCGTTCACCGACGACGTCTACCCGATCCTCCAGCGCCTCAGCGGCCTGCAGTGGGTGAACCAGGGTTTCGCCACGCTGTTCGGCCACGGCGGGCAGTACGACTTCGAGTCGCCGGCACTGATCGCGCGCCTCTCCGCACTGCCGCCGCCGGGCGAGTACGACCCGAACGCGGAATTCCGCCGCCAGGTGTTCAACAGCTTCCGCCCGCCGAATCCGCCCGACGGCAACCAGTTGCCGTGGCCATGGCTGTACGGCGATGCGATGACCGTGCCGGCCGGCGAAAGCCCGCGCCAGAACGCCGCGATCACCACCACGCAGTGGACGGTGCTGCAGCGCTGGGCGAACGGCGAATTCGTCGCCGACTGGAATCCCGCGTCCGTGCCGCCGGCGAACATCGACGCCGTGCCGCTGGCGAAGCAGCCGGCGATGCTGGATCGCGCCGCGCTCGACTTCTGTCTCGCCGACGCCTTCCATCCCGGCTGCGAAATGACGTGGCCGATGCGACACCTGTCGCTGTACGAAGCGCCGTTCCGCATCCGCCGCCGCCCGCCGGGCACGCCGGAACCCGACTACGGCAGTACGCTCGACCAGACGACCACGCTGTCTGCGGACGGCCCGCTGCACGCGCAGGGCCCGGGCGACATCAATCGCTGGATGGGTTTGCCGTGGCAGGCAGACACCGCCTACTGCCGCGCCGGCTACGATCCCGACTACGACCCGTTCGCGCCGACGTTCTGGCCCGCGCGCGTGCCCAACCACGTGCTGACCGCCGACGACTACGCGATCGTGGTCGATCCGTCGCAGCCGATGTCGCGCCGCATCGCCGCGTTCTCCGACCGCACCAGCTGGAACAAGCCGCTGCACGGCACCACGGTCGAACAGATGCTGCAGATGGTGCGGATGTTCGGCTCGATGGGCCTGGTGGAAGTGCGTCCCGGCGTGCAGGGCGATCCCGCGTTCCCGGCGACGATGATGGTCGCGTCCTACGGCCCGGGCGTGGCACCGGCCGACGCCGCCACCATCGCGCACGCCCCGCCGGACGCGCCGAGGCTGAAGGCCGCAGCCGACGGCGACGCGGCACACCTCAAGGCGCGTCGCCTGCCGCACGGCGCGAACTTCGCCAGCCGCGAGGACGCCGACGCCGCGCCGCTGCCGGTGCGCCACGGCAAGCCGCGCGATTGAGCGTGGCGTGGCGATGACGACGGTCGATGTCGCCATCGCCGGCGGCGGCCCCGCGGGCGCCGCCGCCGGCCTTGCGCTCGCCCGCGCGGGGCTGCGCGTGCGCCTGTGCGAGCACGACGCCACGCGCCCGTTCCGCGTGGGCGAAGGCCTGCCGCCGTCGGCGCGCTCACTGCTGCGCGATCTCGGCGTGCTCGACCGCATGGCCACCGACGGCCATCGCCCCAGCCCCGGCACGCTGGCGTTCTGGGGCAGCGACGCGGCGCACGCCGAAGACACGCTGTTCGGCGTGCATGGCCACGGCTGGCAGCTGGATCGCGTCCGTTTCGACGCGAGGCTGCGCGAGACGGCAATGGCAGCCGGTGCGGACGTGCACACCGCGACGCTGCGGCTGGATGCAGCGGGCGATGCGCAGACGCCGCATCGGCTCGTCGCGCCCGATGCGCGCGGCGACGAAGAAATCATCGAGGCGCGCTGGCTGATCGATGCGAGCGGCCGCGCAGCGACGTTCGCACGCGCACTCGGTGCGCAGCGCATCGCGCACGATCGGCTGTTCGCGGTGCACCAGCGGCTGCACGGTGGCGCCGAGCGCGATCACGACGGCCGCACCTGGGTCGAATCGGTCGCGGACGGCTGGTGGTACAGCGTGCTGCTGCCGTCGGGCGAACGGCTGATCGCCTTTCTCTGTGATGCCGACGCGGACGATCGCCGACGCCTGCTCGACGGCGATGGTCTGTGGTGCCACCTCTCGGGGGCGCCGCAGTTGCACGCGCTGTGCACGGCGCACGGCTGGACGCCGCACGGACGCGCGCACGGCGCCGAGGCATCGAGCGTCGAACTCGATCGCGCCGCCGGCGAGCGCTGGCTGGCGGTCGGCGATGCCGCCCTCGCCTTCGATCCGCTGTCGTCGAAAGGGATTTCCAGCGCGCTCTACACCGGCCTGCGCGCCGCGCAGGCGCTGCTGGCCTGCGAACGCGGCGATGTCACGGCCCTCGATGCCTATGCGCAGCATCTTCGCGACATCCACCGGGTCTACCGCACGCAGTTGCGCGCCTTCCACGCGATGGAAACACGCTGGCCGACGTCGCCGTTCTGGCAGCGACGGCAGCGGGACGCCGCGGCCTGAGACCGATCGGTCGGTGTCGGCCGCCTAGACGTGGCCCGCCGCTTCCAGCGCCGCGTATTCGTCGTCGCCGAACAGGCGCGAACGCACCAGGAAACGCACGCCCTCGCCGTTTTCCAGCGAGAACATGCCGCCGCGGCCTTCGACCACGTCGATGATCAGCTGTGTGTGTTTCCAGTATTCGAACTGCGGGCGGCTGATGTAGAACGGTGCGCCGCCGATCTCGCCCAGCTGCACATCGTTGTCGCCGACGAGGAAGTCGTCCTGCGGGAAGCACATCGGCGAGGAGCCGTCGCAGCAACCGCCGGATTGATGGAACAGCACCGGCCCGTGCCGCGTGCGCAGCTTGTCGATCAGCGCGAGCGCGGGCAGCGTGGCGATCACCTGCAGGGGCAGCGTCGGCATGGCGATGATTCTCCGGCGCCCGGCCCTCGGGCCGGGCGCCCTGTGGTCAGAACGCGACCTTCACGGTGCCGACGAGGCGGCTGTCGAACAGGTCGCCGAGATCGTGCTGGTCGGTGTCGTGGTAGCGCACGTCGAAACTCACGTGCTTGAACGGAGCGTAGCCCACGCCGACGTTCCAGGTCGAATAGTCGATCGTCTTCGACGTGTCCTGGCGACCGACGGCGCCGCTGATCGACCACTGGTCGTTGAGCGGGACGCTGCCGTTCACTTCGTAGTACGTGCCCGAGCCATCGCTGCCGAAGTAGTCCGGCGTGTGCAGCACGGCGCCGCCGAGGCTGCCCTTGCCCACCGGATGGCTGACCGCGACCTTGTATTCGACGGTGTCGATGTCGACGCCGGCCGGCTGGTTGCGGTAGCCGTAGCGCACCACGCCGAGATCGAAGGTGAAATCGCCGGCCTTGGGCTTCCAGCCGACCCAGGCGTCGTATTCGAGGTCGATGTCGTTGCCGAAGTCGACGTTCTCGGCGCCGATGCCGCCGTAGAAATCGCCGGCGGTGACGTCGAGCGTGCCGAAGACGAAGGGATCCTCGTTGGTCTGGCTGACGCCGCGGAACACGTAGTCGGTGGCGGCGCCGAGGGAGCCGCTGACCTTCACGTCGGATTCGGCGTGGGCGGCGCCGGCAAGGCCGGACAGCAGCAGGAAGGGCGCGGCGAGGCGCGCGACGGGAAGACGGGGTCGGTGCATGGTCGGTCCTGGGTGCGTGGTAGTGGAATACGGAACCCGGGCCGAGCGCATCCTGCCCGGGCCGGAACCCGGGAGCGATGCGTCGGACGGGAAGGCCTCTCGACGTGGGGGAGGACAGGCCTTCGGGAGTGGCCTTGTGGAGCAGGCCTGCGAGAGATCAGGCCGGAGCACCGGCGATCAGAAGAAGCCGAGCGCCTTCGGCGAGTAGCTGACCAGCAGGTTCTTGGTCTGCTGGTAGTGGTCGAGCATCATCTTGTGGGTCTCGCGACCGATGCCCGACTGCTTGTAGCCACCGAACGCGGCGTGCGCCGGATAGGCGTGGTAGCAGTTGGTCCACACGCGGCCGGCCTGGATCGCGCGACCGAAGCGGTACAGGCGGCTGGCATCGCGGCTCCACACGCCGGCGCCGAGGCCGTACAGCGTGTCGTTGGCGATTTCCAGCGCTTCGGCCTCGGTCTTGAAGGTCGTGACCGACACCACCGGCCCGAAGATCTCTTCCTGGAAGATGCGCATCTTGTTGTGGCCCTTGAACACCGTCGGCTTGACGTAATAGCCGCCGGCGAGGTCACCGCCGAGTTCGTTGCGCTCGCCACCGATCAGCACTTCGGCGCCTTCCTGCTTGCCGATGTCGATGTAGCTGAGGATCTTCTCGAGCTGCTCGCCGGAGGCCTGCGCGCCGATCATGGTGTTCGGGTCGAGCGGGTCGCCCTGCTTGATCGCGGCGACGCGGGCGATCACCTTCTCCATGAACTTCTCGTAGATCGATTCCTGGATCAGCGCGCGCGACGGGCAGGTGCAGACCTCGCCCTGGTTGAAGGCGAACAGCACGAAGCCTTCCACCGCCTTGTCGAGGAAATCGTCGTCCTCGGCCATCACGTCGGCGAAGAAGATGTTCGGCGACTTGCCGCCGAGTTCCAGCGTCACCGGGATCAGGTTCTGGCTGGCGTACTGCATGATCAGGCGGCCGGTGGTGGTCTCGCCGGTGAACGCGATCTTCGCGATGCGCGGGCTCGACGCCAGCGGCTTGCCCGCTTCCAGGCCAAAACCATTCACGACGTTCAGCACGCCCGGCGGCAGCAGGTCGCCGATGATCTCCATCAGCACGAGGATGCTCGCCGGGGTCTGCTCGGCGGGCTTGAGCACCACGCAGTTGCCCGCGGCCAGCGCCGGCGCCAGCTTCCACGCGGCCATCAGCAGCGGGAAGTTCCACGGGATGATCTGGCCGACCACGCCCAGCGGCTCATGGAAGTGGTAGGCGATGGTGTCGTGGTCGATCTCGCCGACGGTGCCTTCCTGCACGCGCACCGCCGAGGCGAAGTAGCGGAAGTGGTCGGCCATCAGCGGGATGTCGGCGTTGAGCGTCTCGCGGATCGGCTTGCCGTTGTCCCAGGTCTCGGCATGCGCCAGCAGTTCGAGGTTCTGCTCGATGCGGTCGGCGACCTTGTTGAGGATGTTCGCGCGCTCGGTGGCGGACATCTTGCCCCACGCATCCTTCGCGGCGTGGGCGGCGTCGAGCGCGAGTTCGATGTCGTCCTTGCTGGAACGCGGGATGCGGGTGAAGGCCTTGCCGGTGATCGGGGTGATGTCGTCGAAATATTCGCCGCCCTTCGGCGCGACCCATTGGCCACCGATGTAGTTGCCGTACTGGGCCTTGAAGATGCGGGAATGGTCGTGCAGGTGCGGCTTGGCCATCGCGTTCATGGAACAACTCCGAAAGGTGGTGGTGTCCCCGCATACCGCAAGGCCGGTGCCAAGTGCCGCATGGTGCGACGCAGCAGCGACGAATGCCTGATGCGGCGGGCAGTTGCGTCGTCGCATGTTGCAACGCACAACAAGCGACCCTTGCGCGGCGCGGTTTCGTGTGTTGTTTATCGGAACAGCCGCCACTGCGACTGTCGCAGAATGCGACACAGGAGCCGCCATGACCCGCATGCGCCCCATCGACGAACTCGCCCACGCCCGCCGGTCGTTCTTCGAGCGTGGCAACGCCGTCGGCGCCGGCGAACTGCCGCAGACGATCCTGCGCTCGTGGCAGCGCTGCCGCCGCCTCGGCCTGCCGGAACGCGACACGCCGTCGATCGAGCCGGTGCCGGAAAGCCGCCTGCACGAGATGCGCGAGCGCAACGAACGCCTGCGCCGGCTGGCGCGCGCGGAGCTGGAACAGCTCGCCGCCGATGCCGACGGCAGCGGCAGCATCGTCGTGCTGACCGACGACACCGGCTGGATCCTCGACGCCACCGGCCATCCGCAGTTCCTCGACAAGGCCAGCCGCGTGGCGCTGCGTCCCGGCGCGTGCTGGAACGAATCGCAGGCCGGTACGAATGCGATCGGTACCGCGATCGTCGAGCGCCGCGCGGTCGAAGTGCGCGGCGGCGAGCACTACCGCGCGCCGCACGGCATCCTCACCTGCACCGCCACGCCGATCCACGACCCGTACGGCCAGCTCGTCGGCGTGCTCGACATCAGCGGCGATGCCCGCGCCCAGCACCTGCACGCGCTGGGGCTGGTGCGGATGGCGGTGGCGAACATCGAGCACCGGTTCTTCGAGGGCGGGCTCGACGGCTGCGAACTGCTGCGGCTGCAGCGCGACCCCGCCCTGCTCGGCTCGACCCGCGAAGGCCTGCTCGCCTTCCGCAACGGCACGCTGGTCGCGGCGAACCAGACCGGACTGGCGCTGGCGGGGATCACGCGCGACGACCTCGGCCGCGTCGCCTACGACCTGCTGTTCGACGATCCGCTCTCGCGCCTGCGCAGCGAAGGCGCGCTGCGCGATCGTTGCGGCCGCGCGCTGTACGGCCGCGTGGACGGCGCGCCGTCGCGCGTGCAGATCGCGCTGCCACCCGCACGCGCGGGCGAGGCGCGCCCGCGCACCGCGCCGCCGCGTCCGCCGGTGGACGACGGCCCATTCTTCGACGCGGCTTGCGCCGCCGCGCTGGAGCGCGCGCGCCGGGTCCTCGACGCCGGCCTGCCGGTGCTGGTGCAGGGCGAGACCGGCAGCGGCAAGGAAGTCTTCGCACGCGCCCTGCATGCCCGCTGCGCGCGCGCCGGCAAGCCGTTCATCGCGGTGAACTGCGCGGCGCTGCCGGAAGGGCTGATCGAGGCCGAACTGTTCGGTTACGAGGAAGGCGCCTTCACCGGCGCACGCCGCCAGGGCAGCCCCGGCTTGCTGCGTCAGGCGCAGGGCGGCGTGCTGTTCCTCGACGAGATCGGCGACATGCCGCTGGCACTGCAACCGCGGCTGCTGCGCGTGCTGCAGGAGCGCGAACTCTCGCCGCTGGGCGGCGGCAAGCCGGTGAAACTCGACTTCGACCTCGTTTGCGCGACGCATTGCGATCTCGACGCCGCAGTCGAGGCCGGCCGCTTCCGCGCCGACCTGTTCTACCGCATCGCCCACCATCGCGTGCGGCTGGTGCCGCTGCGCGACTCCGCCGAACGCGGGGCGATCGTCGATGCGCTGTGGCGGCGGGTCGCGGCCGGACGCACGCTCTGCGCGGATGCCCGGGCGGCCTTGGCCGCGCACCGCTGGCCCGGCAACCTGCGCCAGCTCGACGCCTGCCTGCGCACGCTGGTCGCGCTGAGCGATCCGGGTGAATGCGTCGGCATGGACGCCCTGCCCGCCGAACTGCAGACGCATGTCGCGTCCGAACCGGCGCCGGTCCGTCCCGGCGGCATCGCCCAGCTCGACGTGCTGGAGGAAACCGCCATGCGCGATGCCCTCGCCGCCTGCGGCGGCAACGTCGCCCGCGCCGCGCGCCTGCTCGGCGTCAACCGCAGCACGCTGTATCGCCGTGTCGGTCGCCCGCAGCGGACGCAGTGAGCGCGCCGCTCCGGGGTCAGCGCATCTTCATCGAGGCGCGGCCTTCGGAGGCGATCGAACGGACCTCGCCGAGGTTGCGCACCAGCGTTTCGGTGCCGGTGGATTCGAGCGACACGCGACGGCCGATCTTCAGCGAAGACCGCAGCTTCACCACCGCCTGCCGTCGATCCGGTGACAACGTCACCGATTCGATCGTGTACTTCACGTCGGGCGCGGTCTTCGTCGGCTTGGCGATCTTGTAGAGCACCCGCATCGACTCGCGCGTGGCGGCACAGGCGGCATCGCGATCGAGCTCGATCCGCTGCTCGCCCTTGGGGGTGCGATCGATCACCACCTGGCGGTAGTCCTTCGCCATCGTCGCGCACAGGGCCTTGGCATCCAGCCGGCGCAGCGCGTTCACTTCGTCCTGGTAGTGGGCATAGACGATGTCCTCGTCCAGCCGGCTCATCTTGCGCTGGATGGCGTACATGCCGACCACCGCGGCCGCCAGCACACCCACACTGACGATCATCGTCCTCATCGCATGTCCCGTGTTTCGTCGCCCCTGTCCCGGGGCGATCATACCCCAGTGCCCGCCGGGTGCAGACGGGCACGCAGCGGGCGGACCGGGCCACCGCGGCGGCCCGCGTCAGCCGCTCACTCCCACTCGATCGTCGCCGGCGGCTTGCCGCTGATGTCGTAGACCACGCGCGAGATGCCGCGCAGTTCGTTGATGATGCGGCGCGAGACTTCGTCGAGGAAGTCGTACGGCAGGTGCGCCCAGTGCGCGGTCATGAAGTCGATGGTCTCGACCGCACGCAGCGCGATCACCCATTCGTACGCACGCGCGTCGCCGACCACGCCGACCGACTTCACCGGCAGGAACACCGCGAACGCCTGCGAGGTCTTGTCGTACCAGCCCCACTTGCGCAATTCGTCGATGAAGATCGCGTCGGCCTGCGCCAGCAGTTCGGCGTACTCCGGCTTCACTTCGCCGAGGATGCGCACGCCGAGGCCGGGGCCCGGGAACGGGTGGCGGTAGACCATCTCGCGCGGCAGACCGAGTTCGACGCCGAGGCGACGCACTTCGTCCTTGAACAGTTCGCGCAGCGGCTCGACCAGGCCGAGCTTCATGTGCTCCGGCAGGCCGCCGACGTTGTGGTGGCTCTTGATGACGTGCGCCTTGCCGGTCTTGCTGCCGGCGGACTCGATCACGTCCGGATAGATCGTGCCCTGCGCCAGCCAGCGCGCGTTCGCGAGCTTGTTCGATTCTTCCTCGAAGATCTCGACGAACAGGTTGCCGATGATCTTGCGCTTGGCTTCCGGATCGGTGACGCCAGTGAGCGCACTGAAATAGCGGTCGGCGGCGTTCACGCGGATCACTTTGACGCCCATGTGCTCGGCGAACATCGCCATCACCTGGTCGCCTTCCTTCCAGCGCAGCAGGCCGGTGTCGACGAACACGCAGGTCAGCTGCTCGCCGATCGCGCGGTGCAGCAGCGCCGCGACCACCGACGAATCGACGCCGCCGGACAGGCCGAGGATCACCTCGTCGCTGCCGACCTGAGCGCGCACGCGCGCGATCTGGTCGTCGATGATGTTCGCCGCCGTCCACAGCACCTGGCAGCCGCAGATGTCGAGCACGAAGCGGCGCAGCAGCGTCTCGCCCTGCTTGGTGTGCGTCACTTCCGGATGGAACTGCACGCCGTACCAGCGGCGCGCCTCGTCGGCCATCGCGATGATCGGCACGCTGTCGGTGCGGCCGGTGACGCTGAAACCATCGGGGATCTGCGTGACGCGATCGCCGTGGCTCATCCACACGTCCAGACCGTGGCGGCCCGGGTGGTCGGTCAGCGCGCCGAGCAACTTGTCGTTGCCGAGCACCTCGACTTGGGCGTAACCGAATTCGCGATGATGCCCGCCCTCGACCAGACCACCGAGCTGCATCGCCATCGTCTGCATGCCGTAGCAGATGCCCAGCAGCGGCAGCCCGCTGTCGTAGACCTGCTGCGGCGCGCGCGGCGAACCGGCTTCCGTCGTCGACTCCGGCCCGCCCGACAGGATGATGCCCTTCGGGTTGAACGCCGCGATGTCGGCAGGGTCGTGGTCCCACGCCCAGATCTCGCAGTAGACCCCGATCTCGCGGATGCGCCGCGCGATCAGCTGCGTGTACTGCGCGCCGAAGTCGAGGATGAGGATGCGGTGGGCGTGGATGTCGCTGTGGAGGTCGGTCATGGGGCCGTGACTCGGAAAGCCGGGGATCGGAACGTCGCTGTCATCCCGAGCGCAGCGAGGGACCTGCTTCTGCTTGCTCGCGGCGGGAAAAGCAGGTCCCTCGCTGCGCTCGGGATGACAGCGGAAATGCATGTGTCGCGATGCCATCCGTGGCGGCACAGCGTCGGACGGGAGATCGCCCGGCCCATCCATCCGTGGACGGGCGTTCGGCGACGCGCGAGCCGGTGGCTCGCAAGCGCGTCGCCTCACCCCATCCTGTAATTCGGCGGTTCCTTGGTGATCTGCACGTCATGCACATGGCTTTCGCGCTGGCCGGCGCCGGTGACCTTCACGAAATACGGCTTCTTGCGCATCTCGTCGATCGTGGCGCAGCCGACGTAGCCCATCGTCGCGCGCAGGCCGCCGGCGAGTTGGTGCACCACGTTGCCGAGCGGGCCGCGATACGGCACGCGGCCTTCGATGCCTTCGGGCACCAGCTTGTCGGCGTCGCTGGCGTCCTGGAAATAGCGGTCCTTCGACCCTTTCTCCATCGCGCCCAGCGAGCCCATGCCGCGGTAGCTCTTGTAGCTGCGGCCCTGGAAGAGTTCGGTGTCGCCCGGGGCTTCCTCGGTGCCGGCGAAGAGGCCGCCGATCATGATCGACGACGCGCCGGCGACGATCGCCTTGCCGATGTCGCCCGAGTAGCGGATGCCGCCGTCGGCGATCAGCGGGATGCGATCCTGCAGCGCCTCGGCCACCATCGACACCGCGGTGACCTGCGGCACGCCGACACCGGCGACGATGCGGGTCGTGCAGATCGAACCGGGACCCACGCCGACCTTCACCGCGTCCGCGCCCGCGCCTTCCAGCGCCAGCGCCGCGTCGCCGGTGACGATGTTGCCGCCGATGACCTGCAGGTTCGGGTACTGCTTCTTCGCCCAGGCCACGCGATCGATCACGCCCTGCGAATGGCCGTGCGCGGTGTCGACGATGATCACGTCGACGCCGGCTTCGACCAGCGCTTCGATGCGCTGCTCGGTGTCGCCGCCGACGCCGACCGCGGCACCGACCAGCAGGCGTTCGCTGAGGTCGTAGGCGGCGTTCGGGTTGTCGCGCTTCTTCTGGATGTCCTTCACGGTGATCAGGCCGCGCAGGTGGAAACCGTCGTTGACCACCAGCACCTTCTCGATGCGGTGCTTGTGCAGCAGTTCCAGCACTTCCTCGTCGCTGGCGCCCTCGCGCACCGTGACCAGCTTGTCCTGCTTGGTCATGATGTGGCTGACCGGATCGTCCAGCTTCTTCTCGAAGCGCATGTCGCGGCCGGTGACGATGCCGACCAGCTGGCCGCCATCCACCACCGGCACGCCGGAGATGTTGCGCGCCCGGGTGAGCTTGAGCACGTCGCCGATGGTGGCGTCGGGGCCCACGGTGAAGGGCTCCTTGATCACGCCGGCCTCGAATTTCTTGACCTTCGCGACCTCGGCGGCCTGCTGCTGCCAGGTGAGGTTCTTGTGGATGATGCCGATGCCGCCGAGCTGGGCCATCGCGATCGCGAGGCGGGCTTCGGTGACCGTATCCATGGCGGCCGACACGATCGGCAGATTCAGCCGCAGGTCGCGGGTGAGCCGGGTGGCGAGGGAAACGTCCTTCGGGAGGACGGTGGAATGCGCGGGGACGAGCGAAACGTCGTCGTACGTGAGCGCTTCAGCCTGGATGCGGAGCATGGCCGGTCCGGAGGGGATGAAGCGCGACATTCTAACCCGCCGGCGCCCCTGCCCGCACGCTCAGGCCGCGGAACCGGCCGTCCCGTCGGCGGCCTCGGCCGCCTCCAGCGTGTTCTGCATGAGGGTCGCGACCGTCATCGGGCCCACGCCGCCCGGGACCGGGGTGATCCAGCTGGCGCGTTCCGCCGCCGCGGCGAACTGGACATCGCCGACCAGCCGGCCATCGTCCAGGCGGTTGATGCCGACGTCGATCACCACCGCACCCGGTTTCACCCACTCGCCCGGGATCAAGGCCGGCTTGCCGACCGCGACCACGAGGATGTCGGCCTCGCCCACGTGCCGGCGCAGCACGTCCGCCGGGGTGAACTTGTGGCAGCTGGTGACGGTGCAGCCGGCGATCAGCAGTTCCAGCGCCATCGGCCGGCCAACGTGGTTGCTCACGCCGACGATGGTGGCGCTCTGCCCGCGCACCGGGCGGTCGGTGTAGGCCAGCAGGGTGGTGATGCCGCGCGGGGTGCAGGGCCGCAGGCCGAACTGGCGCAGGGCCAGGTGGCCGACGTTCTCGGGATGGAAGCCGTCGACGTCCTTGCGCGGGTCGATGCGGTGGATCAGCCGGGTCGCGTCCGGGATGCCCGGCAGCGGCAGCTGCACGAGGATGCCGTGGACCGTCGGATCGGCATTGAGGCGGTCGATCAGCGCCAGCAGCTCGGCCTCGGACGTGCCCGACGGCAGGTCGAAGTCGAAGGCGCGGATGCCGACCTTCTCCGCCGCCCGGCGCTTGTTGCGCACGTACGATTGCGAGGCCGGGTCGCTGCCGACCAGCACCACCGCCAGCCCCGGCCGGGCCTTGCCGGCGGTCACGCGGGCATCGACCTGGGCGCGGAGGTCGTCGAGCAGCGAATCGGCGATGCGTTTGCCGTCGAGGATGCGTGCGGTCATGGACACGTTGTTGCAGGAACGGGCCGCCATTATCGCCGAAGAGGCGGGCTAAGACCGCAAAGACCGCAGGAGACATGTCGTGAATCGACCGCAGGCCCGTGACGTCGCCGCAGGCTTCGCCGCCGCCCGGCGCCGGTTCTTCCTCCTGACCGCGCTCGAAATGGCGGTCTTCCTGGCGCTGCTGGCAGGCTGGGCGTTCCTGCTCATGCCGCGGGTGCATGTCTTCTGGCTGCTCGTCCCGGCGCTGCCGCTGCATCTGCTGTTCGCATGGATCACGCGCCGCCGGATCGTCTGCCCGGCCTGCCGCGCACCGCTGGCCGGCGACGACGGATTCGCGCCGTTCGCCGAAGCCTGCGACCATTGCGGCGCCCGTTTCCGATGAACCCGCCATGGACCCGCAGACCGTCACCGAACTCGAAGCCGCCGCCTTCCGCCGCCTGCGCGATCACCTCATGCACCAACGCCCGGACGTGCAGAACATCGACCTGATGATCCTCGCCGGCTTCTGCCGCAACTGCCTCGCCGACTGGTACCGCGAGGCCGCCGCCGAACGCGGGATCGGGATGACCAAGGACGCCGCCCGCGAGACCGTCTACGGCATGCCCTTCGCCGACTGGAAGGCGCGGCACCAGCGCGAGGCCACGCCGGAGCAGCTGGCCGCGTTCGAGGCGGCGACGAAGCGGCACGCGTAAGTCGTCATGCGCGTCTTCCTGATCATCGTCGCGACCCTCGCGCTGCTCGGCTATGCCGGCGCCTGCGCCTTCCTGTACGCGAAGCAGCGCGAGCTGATGTACTACGGCTGGGCGACGGCCGTCGACGCCAACGGCACCGATTACACACTGCGCCGCCCGGATACGGTGCTGCGCGGCTGGGTCGTGCAGCCGGAGGCCGGGGCGCCCGTTCTCTATTTCGGTGGGAACGCCGAGCACGTCGAGCAGAACCGCGAGGATTTCGCGCAGTGGTTCCCGGGCCGCAGCCTGTATTTCCTCGCGTATCGCGGCTACGGCGCCAGCGACGGCGCGCCGTCGCAGGACGCGCTGGTCGCGGACGCCGTGGCCTTCTTCGACGACGTGCAGGCGCGGCATCCCGGGCAGCCGATCGACGTCGTCGCGCGCAGTCTCGGCACCGGCATCGCCAGCCAGCTCGCGGCGCGGCGCCCGCTGGCGCGGCTGGTGCTGGTCACGCCGTTCGACAGCATGCGCGCCACCGCGCAGGCGCACTACCCGGCCTTCCCGATCCGCTGGCTGCTGAAGGACAGCTACGATTCGGCGTCGGCGCTGCACGGGTTCCGCGGGCCGCTGCTGATCGTGCACGGCGGCCGCGACGACGTGGTGCCGGAAGCGAACACGCAGGCGCTGATCGCGTCGCTGCCGGCGCGGCCGACCGTCGTGCGCATTCCGACCGCCGACCACAACGACATCGCGGCGCATCCGGAATTCGGGCCGGCGCTGGCGGCGTTCCTGCGCCGGCCGTGACGCCGGGCGCGGCCCCGCTCAGTCGCGCAGTTTGAGCAGCGCCACCCACGCCTTCGCGTTGAGGCTGCACGCGCGTTCGCGATTGATGCGGCACGTGGCATCGTCGGGCGCGGCGCGCGGCGGCACGAAACGGCCCGCGGCGTTGAGCGACAGCTTGCGCAGCATCACCGTCTGCAGCACGTTGCCGCCGATCGTGTAGAGCTTGCGATCGCCGTTGAGGTCGACGCCCACGACGATGTCGCAATGCGTCTTCAGGCCGATGCCGCCCGCATCGAGGAAGGCGACGAGGTCGGCATGGGTCGCCACCCGCGCCTCGCGCGAGTAGCACAGCAGGTCGCCGACTTCGGGACGCTCGCGATCGGGCGCGACGAGGCGATAGCGCGGCCGTTCGGCCTTCGCGGCATGCGCCGCACGCAGATAGGTGATGTGTTCCGCCGAGAACGCGAAGTCGTCGACGCCGGCGCGCTTCATCACGTACGACACGAACGCAGCGGACCACGGGTGATCGAGGATGAAGGCGCGGCAGGCCGCACTGTCTTGCCAGGCACCGGACGGTGCCTCGCATTCCTTCGCGCCGTTGGCGCCGCGCAGGTTGTCCAGCGCCGGCGTCGAACGCCAATACTCGGCCACGCGCCGCCATGGTGTGCCGCCGCTGGCGAGCTTCTCGCTGCCGCCTTCGGCCTCCATCGGAATGTGGCCGTCCCGCCAGCCGACGCGGCCCTCTGCGTTGATGAAGGGCGCGTACCACTCGGCATTCTCGCGACAGGCGGTTTCGGCGATGCGCTGGCGAAGTCCGCCCGGCGCATCCGCATCGTCGGGAAATTCGCAGGGCAGCACCGTCGCACCGGCGCGTGCGGACAGCGCCAGCGCGCAGCAGACGAACAACGCGCGCCAGCGCGACATCGCGCGCATGTGCTTCATCCCTGTCCCGCGCAGAACGCGGCGTAGTCGATGTAGCCCGGGAAATCGCGTCCCGGCGCGCAAACGGGACAGTCGGGGTCGGGCGACAGCCGCAACTCGCGGAAACGCATCGCCAGCGCATCGAACTGCAGCAGCCGGCCGGTCAGCGGCGCGCCGATGCCGAGCAGGAGCTTCAGCGCCTCGGTCGCCTGCACCAGACCGATCACGCCGGGCAGCACGCCGAGCACGCCGGCCTCGGCGCAGTTGGGCGCGTCCTCGGCCGACGGCGGCTCGGGGAACAGGCAGCGGTAGCACGGCGCTTCGCCACGATGGCGGCCGGCATCGAACACGCTGGCCTGCCCCTCGAAGCGATGCACGGCACCGTACACCAGCGGTTTGCCGAGCTTCACGCAGGCGTCGTTGAGCAGGTAGCGCGCGGCGAAATTGTCGGCACCGTCGATCACCACGTCGACGCCGTCGAGCAGGCGTTCGACATTGTCCGACGTCACTCGCTCGCGCACGGCCTCGATGCGCGTCCGTGGATTCAGCGCCGACAGCGCGGCCGCGGCGGAGTCGACCTTCGGCGTGCCGATCGCGGCCTCGGTATGCAGGATCTGGCGCTGGAGATTGCTGCGATCGACCACGTCGTCGTCGGCGATGCGCAGATGGCCGACGCCCGCCGCCGCGAGATAGAACGCCACCGGCGAGCCGAGTCCACCCGCGCCGACCAGCAGCACGCGCGCGGCTTCGAGCCGCTTCTGCCCGTCGATGCCGACCTGCGGCAGGCGCAGGTGGCGCGAATAGCGCTCGGCGAAGTCGGCGTCGATGCCGGCGTCGGGCAACACCGTCGGCAGGCCATCCGCGATCCAGCGCGCGGTGCCGCCGGCGACCGACGCGACATCGGCGTAACCCTGCTCGGCGAGCGCGGCCGCGGCGATCATCGACCGCCGGCCGCTCTGGCAGATCAGCAGGATCGCGGCGTTGCGGTCCGGCAGGTGCGCAGCGGGATCGGCCAGCAGCGCGCCCATCGGCAGCGCGAGCGCGCCTTCGGCCATGCCGGTCGCGTGCTCGTGCGGTTCGCGCACGTCGACGAGGAGGCTGCCGCCGCGCTGGCGGTCGCGGGCGTCCTGCGGAGCCGGTTCGGGAATCGCGGTCATGGCGTGCATTCTCCCATGCTCGTGGCTGCGAAGTGGCCGCATCTCCGTTGTCATCCCGAGCGGAGCGAGGGACCTGCTTCATCGTGCGACGCATGCCATGGGAAAAGCAGGTCCCTCGCTGCGCTCGGGATGACAAGAAAACGCTCCGCTGCTGCGGCCTTTGCTCCTGGCCTCAATACGTCAGCACATCGACGACCGCGCCGGCGTCGAGCGCGCATTCGCCCTCGCCCAGCACGATCAGCGCGTCGGAATCGGCGGCGGCGCGCATGCGGTGCGAGCCGTCGGCGGGGTTGGGTTCGACCCACAGCGCGCCGTCGTCGTCGCAGGCCAGCCGGCCGCGCAGGAATTCGAGGCGGTCGTGGGTCTTGCGCCACGGCGCGCGCAGGCGCGCACGCAGCCGCGGGCGGGCGTCGGCGCGCCCCTGCAGGCCTTCGAGCAACGTGCGGCCCAGCGTCAGGTAGGTCGCCAGCACCGACACCGGATTGCCCGGCAAGCCCAGGAACAGCGCGTCGCCGAGGCCGCCGCTGCCGGGATTCTCCAGCGCCGAATGCGAGCCGGCGAACAGCACCGGCATGCCCGGCTTCATCCGCACCTTCCAGAAATGGATGACGCCCTCGCGCCGGAACAGTTCGGGCAGGTGGTCCTTCTCGCCGGCCGACACGCCGCCGCAGGTGATGACGACGTCGAAGGCGTGCCCCGCGTGGCGCAGCGCGTTCTCGATGGCCGCCGGATCGTCCGGCAGCCGCGGCCACGCCACCGGCTCGAAGCCGTCGGCGCGCAGCAGGCCCATCAGCAGTTCGCGGTTGCTGTCGTACAGCTCGCCGGGGCGCAGCGGCAGGCCGGGTTCGACCAGTTCGTCGCCGGTGGTGAACACCGCCACGGTCGGCCGCTTCGCCACGTCGAGTCGGTCCATGCCCTGCCCCGCGGCCAGCGCGACGCGAGACGGCGTCAGCACCTGCCCCGCCGACAGCAGCGCATCGCCGACGCGCACGTCCTCGCCGGCGCGGCGCACGTGCTGGCCGGGCTTCGGTGCGATTCGCACGGTCACACGATCGCTTTCGACCAGCGTGTTTTCCTTCATCACCACCGTGTCCGCGCCCGCCGGCAGCAGCGCGCCGGTGGTGATGCGCAGGCATTCGCCGGTGCCGACGACGCGATCCGCCGCCAGCCCGGCGAACTGTTCGCCGACGAGGCGCAGCGTCGTCTCGCCGTCCGCGGCCAGATCGGCATGGCGCAGCGCGAAGCCGTCCATCGCCGAATTGTCGAAACCGGGCTGGTCGACGACCGCGGCGAGGTCCTGCGCGAGCACGCGGCCGTGCGCGCGCGCCAGCGGCACGCGCTCGGCAGGCAGGCGGCGGTCCGCGGCCACGCGCGCGAGGATGGCGCGGGCCTCGTCGAAGGCGATGCGTGTCGGAAAGGTCATGGCGTGGCGCGTGTCGGGGGCGGATCGAAGCCCGCGGCGTGGAGGTCGTCGGGCGTGTTGAGGTTGCCGAAGCGGAAGCCGGAGAACGTCACCGGCGGCAGATCGAGGCGTTCGCGCAGCGCGTGCACGGCGCGCGCGTCCGCGGCGATTGCCGCGGCGCAGGCGTCGCGCAGCGCGTCGACGCGCCACAGCGCGACCAGCGGCTGCGGGCCGTCGTCGTCGATCGCGAACGCGCCATCGGCGCCGCGCTTCGACGCGAGCGTGCGGATCAGGCAGTCGTTGGCGCCGACCAGATCGACCGGCAGCGTGAGCAGCCACGGCGTCGTGCAGGCCGCGGCCAGCGCGTCGAGGCCACCGAGCGGGCCGAGGCCGGGCGTGCGGTCGGCGACGGCGGTCATGCCTTCGGCGGCGTAGCGATCGGGATCGCGATTCGCCGACACCAGCACCGGCCCGTGTTCGCCCGGCCAGCGTCGCGCCCAGCGCAGCACCTGCGGCACGCCGTTGCGCGTCAGCCAGGCCTTGTCGATGCTGCCGAGGCGCGATGCGTTGCCGCCGGCCAGCAGGCCGAGGGTGAGATCTGTTGGCGGAATCGACGATGCCACGCGAGGACGGCGGGCCGGGGCCCGCCCTACTTGTTCCGCTTGTGATGCCGGATCATCCGCTGGCGCTTCTTGAGCTGACCCTCGGTCAGGACGTTCTTCTTGTCCTTGTACGGGTTGTCGCCTTCCTTGAAGACGAAACGCACCGGGGTGCCGATCAGCTTGAAACGGCGGCGGAAGAAGTTCTCGAGGTAGCGCCGGTAGCTTTCCGGCAGCGTGCGCAATCGCGTGCCATGCACCACGAACGTCGGCGGGTTCTCGCCGCCCGGATGCGCGAAACGCAGCTTCGAGACGTGGCCGCGGATCGACGGCGGCGGATTGGTCTCGTAGGCGATCTCCATCGCCTGGGTCACTTCGGAGGTGCTGAACTTGTGCGTGGCCGAGCGGTGCGCGCGATGGACCGCGGCGAACAGTTCGCGCAGGCCCGAGCCGTGCTTCGCGCTGATGTGCACGGCCTCGGCCCAGTTCACGAAGGACAGTTTGCGCGACAGCAGGCCGTCGGTCTGCTCGCGCTGGTACTGCGACAGGCCGTCCCACTTGTTGACCGCCACCACCAGCGCGCGGCCGGCGTCGAGCACCGCGCCGAGCACGCTGGCGTCCTGCTCGGTCACGCCTTCGCTGGCGTCGAGCATGATCACCGCGACCTGGCACTGCTCGATCGCCTGCAGCGTCTTCACGATCGAGAACTTCTCGACGGCTTCCTCCACCTTCGATTTGCGGCGGATGCCGGCGGTGTCGATCAGGCGGTACTTGCGGCCGTCGCGTTCGAGGTCCACCGCGATCGAATCGCGGGTGGTGCCGGGCACGTCGGAGGCGATCATCCGCTCCTCGCCGAGGATGCGGTTCACCAGCGTCGACTTGCCGACGTTGGGGCGGCCGACGAAGGCGATGCGGACGCGTTCGGGATCGTTGTCGAGCACCTCGGTGCCGCCTTCGGCGGGCAGCCGCGACAGGACGTCGGCGAGCAGCTTGTCGAGGCCGGTGCGGTGCGCCGAGGAAATCGCGATCGACTCGGCGATGCCGTAGCGCGCGAATTCGGCGATCGCGGCGCGGCTGTCGATGCCGTCGGTCTTGTTGACCACCAGTAGCGTCGGCCGGTCGGCCTTGCGCAGCCAGCGCAGGATCTCGTCGTCCAGCGCCGACGGGCCTTCACGGCCGTCGACGATGAACAGGACGAGGTCGGCCTCTTCGGCCGCGGCCCGCGACTGGCGCGCGGTGGCGCCGGCCAGGCCTTCCTCTTCGCCGGCGATGCCGCCGGTGTCGACGATCACGAACGACCGCGCCTCGTCGAGGCGACAGACGCCATAGTTGCGGTCGCGGGTGACTCCCGGCTCGTCGTGGACGAGCGCGTCGCGGGTACGGGTCAGGGCGTTGAACAGCGTCGATTTGCCGACGTTGGGACGGCCCACGAGGGCGACGAGAGGCAACATGGCAGGGAGATCACGAAAGAGTCGGAAACGCGCGACCCCGGGCAGTCAGCCTACCCGGGGCCGCGAAGGTTGACCAGCGGGGGCTCAGTTCAGGCGCCAGGCGCTGAGCTTGCCGTCCACGGTCTCGACCACGAGCACGCCGTTCGCCACGACCGGCGCGGCGCGCACGGCGTCGCGGGCGACGCGGGTGCGGGCGGCGAAGTCGCCGTTGTCCAGGCGCAGCCAGTGCAGGTAGCCCTCGGCATCGCCGACCACGGCGAATTCGCCCTGGACCGCGACGCCGCTCAGGCCGCGACGGGCCAGACCCGCTTGCTGCCACACCGCCGAGCCGCCCGACTTGTCGAGCGCCCAGACCGTGCCGGCGGGATCGGACACCACGACGCGGTCGGCGGCCACGCCGATGCGACCGGGGCCGCCGTGTTCCTGCGACCACAGGGCGCGGCCGCTGGGGCCATCCACCGCGACGGTCTGCTTCTTGTAGCTGGTGGCGTACAGCGTGGCGCCGTCCAGTGCGGGCGTGCCGTCGACGTCGGCCATGCGGTCGAGCTCGGTGCGGCCGTCGGGCTGGCCGACCGGCACGCTCCACAGCGGCCGGCCATCGAGTAGCGACAGCGCGGAAAGCGTGCCGTCGTCGTTGCCCACGAACACGAAGCCCGGGCCGAGCACCGGCGCATCGTTGCCACGCACGCTGAGCGACGGCAGGTCGTGGTTCCAGAACCAGCGGCGTTCGCCGGTGCTGGCGTCGAACGCGGTGATGCGACCGTCGTTCGAACGCACCAGCACCGCGCCCTGGCCGATGGTCGGCGCGGCGATGACTTCATTGGTGACCTTGGCGGTCCACTTCTCGGTGCCGGTCGCCGCGTCGAGCGCGATGACGCCGCCATCAAGCGTGCCCACCACCACGAGGCCGTCGCCGGCGCCCGGGCCGCCCGTCAGCGCCTGCTTCTTGGTGCGGTATTCCCAGATGCGGGCGCCGGTCTGCAGGTCGAACGCGCGGACAGCGTCATCGGCCGCCGCGGCATAGACATGGCCGTCGGCGATCGCCGGGCCCTGCACCACGCCCAGCTTGGGCTGGCCGCCGCCGGCATCGGCGGACCACATCCGCGCGACGGTGGCGGACGGGACGAACTCGGTCAGTTCGGCCGGCTTCGCGGCCGCCTTGGCCTCCGCGGTCTTGCCGACCTCGAACCAGCCCTTCACGGTCTTGCAGCCGGGCAAGGCGACCATCACGGCGGCCAGCAGGGCGACGCGGAGCAGTGCGCCGCGCGGCGCGGAAGAAACGGGGTGCAACCGATTGGGAGTCATCGTGCGGGTCTGATCAGGAAGCGGAGTCGGATTTCTTCGGAGTGCCGCCGGCCTGCGACAACTTCAGCTCGATGACCGGCCGCAGCTGCGAGCCCTCGTCGAGCCCGGTGAGGGCCTGTTCGTAGGCCTTCTGTGCCTGCTCGCGGCGGCCGAGGGCGAACAGCGCGTCGCCGCGGACTTCATGGGCGAGCGGTTCGTCGATGCCGTCGAGCAGCGAGAGCGCTTCCTGGCCCTTGCCGGCGTCGATCAGCAGTCGCGCGAGGCGTTGCGACACCACCGCCTTGAGCGCGGTGTCTTCGGTCTTCACGGCGCGAAGGGTGGCGATGGCGTCGTCACGCTTGCCGCCATCGATCTGGGCCTTGGCGATGTCCAGCGCGGCGAGCGCGGCAAAGGAAGTGTCCTTCAGGCCCGCGGAAGCGGCCTGCGCTTCCTTGAGCTTGCCGGCCTTCAGATCGGTGATCAGCGCCTGGTACTGGTCGCCGGCCTTGCGCTGCTGGGCGCTCTGCTGGTCCTGCCACCAGAACCAGCCGTAGATGGCCGCGAGGCCGAGGGCGACGCCGCCGACGAGGCCTGCGGCATTGTTGCGCAGCCAGATGCGGACGCGTTCGCTCTGTTCGTGTTCGTCGAGAAGGTCGTCGATCGCCATGGGTCGGTTGTGGTCTCGGAAGTGCGGCTGACGTGGTGGGCATCCGGACGCCGACCGCGGGTTGCGCGAACGCCGCGATGTTGTAGCAGGCGGCGCCTGAATCGATCACCGCCGGCGGCGGGAAGGAAGCAGGCGGCGGGTCGGGATCCGGGATCCGCCCCTGCACGGCGACCGCGGGCGGGTCGCCGGAGGAATGTCGGACGCGCGCCCGTGGCGCTGCGC
Organism: Lysobacter sp. DMC104; assembly: GCF_056313665.1. Classification (NCBI taxonomy): domain Bacteria; kingdom Pseudomonadati; phylum Pseudomonadota; class Gammaproteobacteria; order Lysobacterales; family Lysobacteraceae; genus Lysobacter; species Lysobacter sp. DMC104. The sequence goes on from NZ_JBQUZW010000014.1 coordinate 96,312, forward strand.
CGTGACCTGCCGGGACCCCTCAGCGATCGACCGGCTGGAGAGAACCGTCAGAGGATACCGTAAAGCGCACCACGTTCGCGCGGATGTACGGGGTGAGGTCCACCGGCTGGCCGTGCACGCGCACGCTGATCGCCTGGGCGTTGCCGAGCACGGCCTTGCCCAGTTCGCCGGTGCGGAAGGCGCGCGTCTGGCCCGAAGCGACCAGCGCCTGTTCGATCACGTTGCCGTCGGCGCCGCTCAGGCGCACCCAGCTTTCGCCGGAGAACGTGATGGCGAGATCCGTCGCCGCTGCCGGCTGGGCGGACATCGGCGGGGTCATCGACGCCACCAGCGGGCCCTGCGGCGCGGGGGGCGGCGCAGGCTGGTCACCGGACGTCCCCGGCTTGCCGGCCGGCGCCACCGGCAGAGGCGAACTGTCCAGCGAGACCGTGTCGACCTTCGTGTCGAGATGGGAGCGCGTGGCCAACCAGATCGGTACTGCGATACTCGCGGTGATGACGACGTAGACGAGCCGGCGCGCCGTCTGTTCGACCGCACGCTGCGCCCACGGGGTATAGGTGCGCGGCACCAGCTCCGGCACTTGCGGCGCGGGCACGGCGGCGTTCGCGGCCATCGCGTCCTCGGGCAGGCCCAGCAAGCGCGCGTAGCTGCGCAGGTGGCCGCGGACGAAAACCGGTGCGCCGATCCGCGCCCAGTCCTCGCGCTCCAGCGCCTCGACCACGTGGGTTGGGGTCCTGAGCTTCTGCCCGGCCTCGGCCGGCGTCAGCCCGGCGCGGACGCGGGCCTGACGCAGTTTCTCGCCGATGCCGCGCACGGTCTCGGGCATGGCGGTGTCGTTGGATGTCATCGCGAAGCGCTCCCCAAAGCAAAGCATCCATTCATTGCAGCGACGCTCGCCGGAGCGCCGGGTCCGATGGTCGGAAGGGGCCGCGGCTCATGCCGCATCCGCTGCCCCGGTCGTGATGTCGTCCGCGTCGCGCCCCCCGGGCGTCGCGAGCGTCTTGCGGAATTCGGCCTGCCGGCGGGTGCGGTCGACGACCTGCCCCTTCAGCTGGCCGCAGGCCGCGTCGATGTCGTCGCCGCGGGTGCGACGGACCGGCGCGATCATGCCGGCCTCGTTGAGCAGCTTCTGGAACGCGCGGATGGCCGCGTCGTCCGGGCGCTGGTAACGGGTGCCGGGAAACGGGTTGAACGGGATCAGGTTGATCTTGGCCGCGTCCTTCATCTGCACCGCGCGGTCGAACGCGCGCAGCAGGCGGACCAGTTCGCGCGCATGCGCGGGCTGGTCGTTCACGTCCTTCATCAACGTGTATTCGAACGTCACCGATTCGCCCTTCTTGCGCAGCGCATAGCGCACGCAGGCATCCATGAGTTCGGCGATCGGATATTTTTTGTTCAGCGGCACGAGCTGGTCGCGCAGTGCGTCATTGGGCGCATGCAGCGACACCGCGAGCGACACGTCGCTTTCCTGCGCGAGGCGGTCGATCATCGGCACCATGCCGGCGGTCGACAGGGTCACGCGCTTGTTGGCGAGGCCATAGCCGAGGTCGTCGCGCATCACGCTCATCGCGCGGACGACGTTGTCGAAGTTCGCCAGCGGCTCGCCCATGCCCATCATCACGACGTTGGTGAGCCGACGCTGCTTGTGCGGCACGTTGCCGAGGTGGCGCGCGGCGGTCCACACCTGGCCGACGATTTCGGCGGTGGACAGGTTGCGGTTGAAGCCCTGCGTGGCGGTCGAACAGAACGTGCAGTTCAGCGCGCACCCGACCTGCGAGGACACGCACAGCGTGCCGCGGCCCTTGTCGGGGATGTAGACGGTTTCGATGGCGTTCTTGCCGTCCATGCCCAGCAGCCACTTGTGGGTGCCGTCTTCGGACGGTTTGTCGAACTGGACCGTCGGCACGCGCACTTCGGCGTGCGTTTCGAGCTTGGCGCGCAGCGCCTTGCCGAGGTCGGTCATCTCGTCGAACGTGGTGACGTGGCGATGGTGGATCCACTTCATCACCTGGTGGGCGCGGAAGCGCTTCTCGCCGAGGGTCTCGGCGAAGAAGCGCTCCAGGCCCTCGCGATCGAGGTCGAGCAGGTTCTGTTTTTGCGCGGCCTCGTTCACGTCGTGCGTTTCTTCGGCCGGATTACCGCGGGCACAGCTCGGTGGCGCTGAAGAAGTACGCGGTTTCGATCGCCGCGTTCTCCAGCGAGTCGGAACCATGCACGGCGTTGGCGTCGATCGACTGCGCGAAGTCGGCGCGGATCGTGCCCGGCGCCGCGTCCTTCGGGTTGGTCGCGCCCATCAGTTCGCGGTTCTTGGCGACGGCGTTATCGCCTTCCAGCACCTGGATCATCACCGGGCCCGAGGTCATGAACTCGACCAGCGCGCCGAAGAAGGGACGTTCGCGATGCACGGCGTAGAAGCCTTCGGCTTCCTTGCGCGAGAGATGCTTCATCTTCGCGGCGACGACCGTGAGGCCGGCCTTCTCGAAACGCGAATAGATTTCGCCGATGACGTTCTTGGCGACGGCATCGGGCTTGATGATCGAAATGGTGCGCTCAAGCGCCATGACAGTGGGTCTCCGGGGGTAGACGACCGCAGTCGAGCGGCCGAACGATAACATGTGTGGGCAGGAAAAACCCGCGTGGGGACGCGGGTTTAGCCGATTCGGCTGGAGAGGATTCTAACCCGGCGCGGGGTCTCTCTGCATCCTTGGCGACGATCACGTTTTGCGGGCCCGGGGGAAAGGGCGTATCCTGCGCCCGCGCTCAAACAAGCGTTTGATTCAGCCCACCCCTTGCCGGAACCCGGAGGCCCCATGAGCAAAGCCCAGTTCTCGACCAAGGAAAGGATTCTCGACGCCGCGGAAACCCTGTTCGCCCAGTACGGCTTCGGCGGGACCTCGCTCCGCCAGGTCACCAGCCAGGCGGACGTCAACATCGCGGCGGTGAACTACCACTTCGGCAGCAAGGAGAACCTCGTCAACGAGGTGTTCCGCCGCCGCATGGACGAAATGAGTGCCCAGCGCCTCGGCCGGCTCAAGGCCGCGACCGATGCCGACGCGGCCGACCTCGACGGCATCCTCGCCGCCTTCGTCGAGCCGCCGCTGGCGATGGCCCAGGACCGCCACGGCGGCGGCGCCTTCATCCGCGTGATCGCCCGCGCCTACGCCGAGAAGAACGACGGCCTGCGCCGCTTCCTTTCCGAACAGTACGGCCACGTCCTGCGCGAGTTCGCCCGCGCCATCTCCCGCTGCCTGCCCGGTCTGAGCAAGGAGGAGCTGTACTGGCGGCTCGACTTCCTCGCCGGTGCCCTGACCTACGCCATGGCCGACTTCGGGATGATCAAGCGCCCGGCCGGCATCAGCGAGGTCGAGCACCGCCAGCGCGCGGCGAAGGAACTCATCCGCTTCGCCTGCGCCGGCTTCCGCGCCGGCCAGGTCAACTGACCCCAGCCTTTCCGAACTCCGACATTCCGATCCGGAAAACCCCACGCAATCAACAGGATGCAGAACATGTCCCAGAAACCGCTGATCCGTCGCGTCGCCGTCCTCGGGGCGGGCGTCATGGGCGCGCAGATCGCCGCGCACCTCACCAACGCCGGCGTCGACACCGTGCTGTTCGACCTCGCCGCGAAGGAAGGCCATCCGGACGGCGTGGTGCTGAAGGCGCTCGCCAACCTCGGCAAGCTCTCGCCTGCCCCGCTCGCCTCGAAGTCGCTGGCCGAAGCGATCACCCCGGCCAACTACGACACCGGGCTGGAGCACCTGCGCGGCTGCGACCTGATCATCGAAGCGATCGCCGAACGGATGGACTGGAAGCAGGACCTGTACAAGAAGATCGCCCCGTTCGTGCCCGCGCACACCGTGCTGGCCAGCAACACCTCGGGCCTGGGCATCAACAAGCTGTCGGAAGTGCTGCCCGAGGAACTGCGCCACCGCTTCTGCGGCGTGCACTTCTTCAACCCGCCGCGCTACATGCACCTGGCGGAACTCATTCCGGCCGCGACCACCGACCGCGCCATCCTCGAAGGCCTCGAGACCTTCCTGGTGACCACCCTCGGCAAGGGCGTGGTCTACGCCAAGGACACCCCGAACTTCATCGGCAACCGCATCGGCGTGTTCTCGATCCTGGCGACGATCCACCACACCGCCGCGTTCGGCCTGGGCTTCGACGAAGTCGACGGCATCACCGGCCCGCTGGTCGGCCGCCCGAAGTCGGCGACCTACCGCACCTCCGACGTGGTCGGCCTGGACACCATGGCCCACGTCATCAAGACCATGGCCGACACCCTGCCGGACGATCCGTGGCACAAGTACTTCAACGCCCCGGCGTGGCTGGGCGCGATGATCCAGAAGGGCGCGCTGGGCCAGAAGACCGGCGCCGGCATCTTCCGCAAGGTCGGCAAGGACATCGTCGTCGTCGATCTGGAGAAGCAGGACTACCGCCCGGCCGACCGCGGCGCGGCGCCGGAGGTGGTCGAGATCCTCAAGACGAAGAACCCGGCCGAGAAGTTCGCGAAGCTGCGCGCCAGCGAGCATCCGCAGGCGAAGTTCCTGTGGGCGATGTTCCGTGATCTGTTCCACTACAGCGCCTACCACCTGGCCGACATCGCCGACACCGCGCGCGACGTCGACCTCGCCATTCGCTGGGGCTACGGCTGGTCGTTGGGCCCGTTCGAGACCTGGCAGGCCGCCGGCTGGAAGCAGGTCGCGGCGTGGATCGCCGAGGACATCGCCGCGGGCAAGGCCATGAGCGACGCCGCGCTGCCGGCGTGGGTCACCGACGGCCGCGACGGCGTGCACGGCGCGACCGGCAGCTACAGCCCGGGCAAGGGCGCGGACGTGCCGCGCTCGTCCAACCCGGTCTATCTGCGCCAGCGCTTCCCCGATCCGCTGCTGGGTGAGCGTTTCGCCCCGGGCGAGACGGTGTACGAAAACGAAGGCGTCCGCCTGTGGCATGACGGCGACGGCATCGCGGTGGCGTCGTTCAAGACCAAGATGCACACCGTGAACAACCATGTGCTCGATGGCCTGCAGGAAGCGATCGGGATCGCGGAGCGCGACTTCCGCGGCATGGTGATCTGGCAGCCGAAGGAACCGTTCTCGGCCGGCGCGGACCTCGCCGGTGCCCTTGGCCTGCTCGCCGCGGGCGACGTGAAGGGCTTCGAGGCGATGGTCGCCAACTTCCAGGCGACCAGCCAGCGCATCAAGTACGCGCTGGTGCCGGTGGTCGGCGCGGTGCGCGGCCTCGCCCTCGGCGGCGGCTGCGAGTTCCAGATGCACACCGCGCGCACCGTGGCGCACCTCGAAAGCTACATCGGCCTGGTCGAAGCGGGCGTGGGCCTGCTGCCGGCCGGCGGCGGTCTGAAGGAATTCGCGGTCCGCGCCTCGCAGGCGGCCGGTCCGGGCGGCGACGTGTTCGCCCAGCTCAAGCCGCTGTTCGAGAACGTGGCGATGGCCAAGGTCTCCGCCTCCGCGCTCGAAGCGAAGGAGATGGGCCTGCTGCGCAAGGACGACGTGATCGCCTTCAACGCGTACGAGCTGCTGCACATCGCCAAGCAGCAGGCGCTGGCGCTGGCCGAATCCGGCTACCGTCCGCCGATGCCCGCGCGCCGCGTGCAGGTCGCCGGCAACGTCGGGATCGCCACCTTCAAGATGATGCTGGTGAACATGCTGGAAGGCCGCTTCATCTCCGAACACGACTACGAGATCGCCTCGCGCATCGCCACCGTGCTGTGCGGCGGCGAGGTGGACCGCGGTGCGATCGTCGACGAGGAGTGGCTGATCCGCCTGGAGCGCGAGCACTTCGTCGCGCTGGCGCAGATGCCGAAGACGCAGGCCCGGATCAAGCACATGCTCGAAACCGGCAAGCCCCTCCGCAACTGACACCCACGCCTCCTCTCCCGCTCGCGGGGGAGGACCGAGGTGGGGGCCGTTGCCGCAGGCGCCGCTCCCATCCCGACCTTCCCCCGCACGCGGGGGAAGGAGACCATCGAGGACACGAGACCATGACCAAGATCGTTCAAGACGCCTACATCGTCGCCGCCACCCGCACCCCGGTCGGCAAGGCCCCCAAGGGCGTCTTCCGCAACACCCGCCCCGACGAAATGCTCGCGCACGTGCTGCGCAACGTCGTCGCCCAGGCCCCGGGCATCGACACCTCGCGCATCGACGACGCCATCATCGGCTGCGCGATGCCCGAGGGCGAACAGGGCATGAACGTCGCCCGCATCGGTGCGCTGCTCGCGGGCCTGCCGAACACCGTCGCCGCGCAGACCGTCAACCGCTTCTGCTCGTCCGGCCTGCAGGCCGTGGCGCTGGCCGCCGACCAGATCCGCCTCGGCCACGCCGACCTCATGCTCGCCGGCGGCACCGAATCGATGTCGATGGTGCCGATGATGGGCAACAAGGTCGCGCTCAGCCCGGAAGTGTTCGCGAAGAACGAGAACGTCGCGATCGCCTACGGCATGGGCATCACCGCCGAGAAGGTCGCCGAGGAATGGAAGATCTCGCGCGAGGACCAGGACGCGTTCGCCCTCGCCTCGCACCAGAAGGCGATGGCTGCGATCCAGGCCGGCGAGTTCAAGTCGGAAATTTCGCCGTATGAAGTCATCGCCCGCATCCCCGACCTCGCCGGCAATGCGGTGAAGGTTAAGAAGACGCTGGTCGAGATCGACGAGGGCCCGCGTCCGGATTCGTCGATCGAAGGCCTCGCCAAGCTCAAGCCGGTCTTCCGCAACGGCATGTTCGGCGGCACCGTCACCGCCGGCAACGCCTCGCAGATGAGCGACGGCGCCGGCGCGGTGCTGCTGGCCTCCGAACAGGCGATCAAGGACTACGGCCTGACGCCCCTCGCCCGCTTCGTCAGCTTCTCGGTCGCCGGCGTGCGCCCGGAAGTGATGGGCATCGGCCCGATCGCCGCGATCCCGAAGGCGCTGAAGCAGGCCGGCCTGACGAAGGACCAGCTCGACTGGATCGAGCTCAACGAAGCCTTCGCCGCTCAGGCGCTGGCGGTGATCCGCGACCTCGGCCTCGACCCGTCGAAGGTCAACCCGCTGGGCGGCGCGATCGCCCTCGGCCATCCGCTGGGTGCCACCGGCGCGATCCGCACCGCCACCATCGTGCACGGTCTGCGTCGCCGCCAGCAGAAGTACGGCATGGTGACGATGTGCATCGGCACCGGCATGGGCGCCGCGGGCATCTTCGAAGCGCTCTGATCGGCAGACGCTGCATCTGGCTGTACCGCGACGGGGCGCTTCGGCGCCCCGTCGCTTTCCGGGACATGCCCGGATGCCGTCAGCAGCCCTCTTCCTGCGCGATCCGGTCGCGGCCGCCGCGCTTGGCCACGTACAGCGCCGAGTCCGCGCGCAACCACAGGCTTTCGTAATCCTCGCCGCTGTCCTGCACGGTCGCGACGCCGATGCTCAGGCTGGGGCGCAGGTCGGTGAGGAACGTATAACGCGCCGCACGGACCGCGGCCAGCAGTCGCTCGGCCGTCTGCGCGGCGCGTGCCGCGTCGCTGCCGGGCAGCAGCACGCAGAATTCATCGCCGCCGAGTCGGCCGAGCAGGTCCTTGCCGCCAAGCGCCTCCATGCACACGCGGACCACCAGCGACAGCGCGTGGTCGCCGGCGGCGTGTCCATGGCGATCGTTGATGTCCTTGAGGTTGTCGAGGTCGATCATCAGCATCGACACCGGTTCGCCGCGCGCCCGCGACTGCTCGATCGCCTTCTCCGACATCTCGACGAAGAAATGCCGGTTGTAGGCACCGGTCAGCGCATCCTGGATCAACAGCCGGCGCAGGCGCGCGTTGTCGGCGTAGAGATTGGGCACGGCCATGCCGAAATAGCTGCCGGCCGCCAGCGTGACCATCGCGAATTGCAGCACCAGCGCGTGGTCGATCAACTGCAGCACGCGCACCAGCACCACCAGCATCAGGCTGAACACACCCACCGAGATCAGCGATTCGGTCGCGCCCTGGGTATGGACGATCCACAGTTGCAGCACGATCGCGACAGAGATCAGGAACAGCAGCGGCTGGTTGGCGGGCATCGCCGCCATGGCCAGCAACGACAATGCGCTGGCGCCCAGCACCAGCAGCAGCTTCATCAGCAGTCCGAACGGATTGCGCAGCGGGCGCGGCACGTCGTCGAACGCGTGCAGGCGATGCGGGCAGCGGATCGCGAGGCGGTCGGCGAACGCGCGGAAGGCCAGCACCAGCAGCGGCCCCAGCGCCACGAGGCCGGTGTAGTCGCCGACCAGCAGCGGCAGCGTCAGCGGCCAGATGCCGTCCCGGGACAGCAGCCCCAGCGCCGAGGTCACCCAGGCCGAAGCACCGGCGGCCATCAACGCCGCCAGCAGGCCGGCGATCAGGAACGTGGCCACCGCACGCGGCAGCGCCGACGCGGCATGGCTGCGCGGGATCGAGCGCAGCACGCATTCACCGAGGATCCAGTACGGCATGCCGTGGGCCAGCGCATAGCCGAGGCCGGCGACCAGCGTGTGCGACGCATCGAAACCGGCGCCAGCGGCGATCAGCGTCTGCCGGGAAATCCACAGGTTCGCCAGCACGACGGCCGGCCATGCACGCCAGCGGAACACCACGAAGGCCGCGAAGCCGACCGCGGCCGGCGGATACCAGAGACTGGCGGTGCCGTGATATTCGAGCAGTGACGCGGCATGGAACGCCAGCAGCCAGCACGCGACGACGAGCCCGGTGATCCACGCGCCATTGGACAATGCGTCCCGCCAGCGCCGGCTGCCGTCGTACCCCTTCGCTTCCCCCATCCGACGCCGCCCCCACTGCCCGGCCCATGATCGATCGCGGCATCCCGGCCCGTGCATCCCGAGGCCCTCCCGTGCCCCGGTCGATGGAGCATAGCCCAGCCCGCCTTGCCTGAACGACCGCGTCGGGCACATTGCGTGAGGCCCGTTCAGGAAATCGGCGCATCCGGCGAGCCAGCCGTGCGGCCGGGGCCGGACCACCGGCGACGATCGGAAAACCCGATAGACTGCGGCGTCGGGCCGCCGTCGGCGCCCGCTTCGTTTCGGGCCAGGGACGGCTGTCGTCGGGCTCGCTCGTCCCGCGTACCGTCGATGCCCGCCCCCACACCGCCCCGCGTCACTCTCGTCGCCCTCCGTCATCTCTGGCCCTTCCTGCGGCGTCAGGGCTGGCTGCTCGCGCTGTGGCTGCTCAGTCTCGCCGCCTCCAGCGCGGCCACGCTGGCGGTGCCGAAGACGCTGGGTGTGATGATCGACGAGGGTTTCCGCCAGGGCGCCACCGTCGACCACGCCTTCACGCTGATGCTGCTGGTGTCGGTCGCCTTCGGTGCCAGCGCCGCCGCGCAGTTCTGGTGCATGTCCTACCTCGGCGAACGCGTGGTCGGCGACCTGCGCATGCGGCTGTACGGCCATCTCATCGGGCTGGACGCCGGTTTCCACGACGCCAACCGCAGTGGCGAACTCCTGTCGCGGCTGGGCGCCGATGCCGAACTGCTGCGCCACGTCATCGGCACGTCGCTGCCTGCCGCGATCGGCAGCGGCATCGCGGGCATCGGCAGCGCCTGGCTGCTGATCGCCACCAGCCCGGGGCTGGCGGCGTGGTCACTGATCGCGATCCCGCTCGCGGTCATCCCGGTGCTGATGAACGGCAAGCGCATCGCCGCGGTCGCGCGCAATGCGCAGGATCGCCTGGCCGAAGCCAACGCCGGTGCCACCGAATCGCTGGGCGCGGTCGATACCGTCCGTGCGCATGCCCGCGAGCGGCACGAGCGCGCGCGCTACGCCGCCGCGCTGCATCGCGCGGTGGGCGCCGCCGATCGCCGCATCATCCTGCAGGCGCTGATCACCTTCGTCGCGGTGGCGCTGGTGTTCACCGTGCTGCTGACCGTGCTGTGGCGCGGCGTGCGCGGCGTGATCGAGCACAATCTGACCGTCGGTGGCCTCGGCCAGTTCGTCGGCTACGCGATGGTCTGCGCGATGTCCGTGGGCGACCTGGCGGAAGTGTGGAACGACGTGCAGCGCGCCGCCGGCGGCATGGGCCGCATCGGTGACCTGCTGGCGCGGCCCCCGGCCATCCTGCCGCCCGCCCGGCCGACGCCGGTGCCGCAACCGATGCGCGGCGAACTGCGTTTCGAGGACGTGACGTTCCACTACCCGCAGCGGCCGGACGCGCCTGCGCTCGACCATTTCGACCTGCATGTCCGGCCCGGCGAGACCGTGGCGCTGGTCGGTCCTTCCGGCGCCGGCAAGAGTACGGTGCTGTCGCTGCTGCTGCGCTTCCACGATCCGTCCTCGGGCCGCGTCACCGCCGACGGGATCGACCTGCGCGCATTCGATCCCGTGGCCTGGCGCGGCGCACTGGCGATGGTGCCGCAGTCACCGACGCTGTTCGCCGCCACCGTCGCCGAGAACCTGCGCTACGCCCGCCTCGATGCCGACGACGCGGCGCTGGTCGACGCGCTGCGGGCCGCGCATGCGCTGGATTTCGTCGACGCCTTGCCGCAGGGGCTGGAGACCGCGCTCGGCGAACGCGGCGTGCTGCTGTCGGGCGGACAGCGCCAGCGCATCGCGATCGCCCGCGCGGTGCTCGCCGACGCGCCGGTGTTGCTGCTGGACGAAGCGACGAGCGCGCTCGACGCGCAAAGCGAGCGCGCGATCCAGGACGCGCTCGACACGCTCATGCACGGCCGCACGACGCTGGTCGTGGCCCATCGACTGGCAACGGTGAAGAAAGCGGACCGGATCGTGGTGATGGACCGCGGCCGCATCGTCGCCGAAGGCACCCACGCCAGCCTGCTCGCAGAAGGCGGGCTCTATGCGGACCTCGCGCGACTGCAACTGCTGTCCTGAGGCGGGATTCAGACCGACGTGACGCCGGCGGTCTCCGCATCGGCCACATCGCCCTCCGGATCGGCGTATTCGCGCATCTGCTCGCGGAAACTCCGCCAGTCGGGATCGCCGGCGAAATGGCTGGCGATCACCCGCCCTTCGGGATCGACGAACAGGTAGAACGGCGCCGCGATGCGCGGGTTGAGCTTCGCGCTCGTCGCCTTGTCGATGCGCATGGCGTGCGGCGCCAGCGGCGTGTCGCGCAGGTAGTCGCGCGCCTGCGCCTGCTTCGCGTTGACGAACACCCACAGCGCGATGCCGGCGCGCTGCATCGCCGGGTGCATGTCGATCAGTTCTTCGCGTCGCGCCTTGCATTCGCCGCAGCCGGGGGACAGGAAGACCAGCACCGCGGGCGCGCCCAGCAGCGACGACGACGCGGCCACGCGACCGTCGACGGTGCGCGCCGTGAACGCCGGCAACGGCATACCGGCGGGCAGCGACAGCGGCAGGCGGTCCTGCTCCTGTGCGTTGACGATCGCCGCAAGCCGCAGCGTCAACACGAAGTTCAGCGCCACGGAAACGGCGAGCAGGCCGAGGACGACGGTGATGAATTGCGGATCCATGCCCATCCCCTTCGACTCAGTTCGCCGGCTTCGCGCGCAGCAGCCAGGCCAGGTCGCGCAGCCAGACCGAAGCGGCCACGCCGATGGCGGCCAGTCCTGCCAGCACCAGTTCGACCGGCCACGGCATCGCCGGCATGCCATGTGCCAATGCGATCGCGGCCGCCGTGGTCAGCACCAGGTTGCGGACGACATCGAGATGGCCGACGCGGTGCGTCGACGTGCCGAAGCAACTGCACACGATCGCGCGGCCGCGGACGATCGAAGTGCCGATCACCGCGGTGAAGACGACGAACATCGCCAGCGCGGCCGCCATCCCGAGGCGGGCGACCGGACCACCGGCCAGCAGGGCCAGCGCGATCAGCCACTCGGCCGCGACGATGCCCGCCGCCATCGCCCCATGGAACCGGGCGAGCGACGGGAAGGATCGCGCGAGGCTGTCGCGGAACGCGGAAAAATCGAAGGATTTGCCGGCGGCCGCGGCCAGCAGCGCCAGCAGCACGTACCAGCGGCTGCCTTCTGCCAGGTAATCGAGCCCGTTCATGCGACCTGCTCCCAGAGACCTGCGGGTGCGTGCCTGCGCCGTCGGCGTCGTTGCGCGCCGTCAGCGGTCGCGATCACCGCATCGCAGCCGTCGTCGTCGTGTTCGTTCGATGCCGGCCCGGCGAGTCGCTCCAGCGCGAGCAGGCATGCGCGGGCCTCGGCATCGAGCGCGGGCGCCTCGACCACGGGCAATCCGAGACGATGCAGCTCGGCCGCGGCCAGTGCGCGACCCTGCCCGTCCAGCAGCGCCTGCACGATCCCGGCGCGGCGTTTCGCGGTGCGATCCGCCATGGGCAGCGACAGCAGCGCATCGGCGATGCGTTGCAGCTCCTGCGCTTGGCGATGGAAAGCGGTGAGCATGGTCGGGAAGACGTGATCGGCCAGCAGGTGCAACGTCTTCGTCCGCGCTGCCGTCTCGTCGAGGCCGAAGGCATCGCGGACATCGCGCCACGTCTCGCGCAGGGCCTGCACCGGGAGTGCCGAGGGGCCCTCGGCGCCTTCGACCGGAAGCGGACGATCGACCGACGCGAAGGTCGTCGACGGAGAGACGACGATCTCGTGCGCGGCGAAGGCCAGCAGCGTGCCCGCCACGCCGCAGGCCTGCGGCGCCAGCAGCACCAGGCGGTCGGTGCCGGCATGCAGCCGCAACGCGACCCGGCGCATGGCGTTGGCTTCGCCGCCATGGCCGTGGAGCAGCACGAGCAATCGTTCGCAGCGCCCGAAGGCGCACAGCGTGTCATGGAGCGCGGGCAGCAGGTCAAGGTCCAGGTTCGCGGCCGACAGCGCCAGCACCCGGCCGGCGCCCAGCGTTTCCAGTGCGCGGATGCGGGTCTGCAGCGACATGCGTGGGCTCCTGCGGCGCGTGCGAGCGGGCGCCGGCGACCCCCGCGACCGCCGGATGCGATCGCCGCGATCTCGATGCGGTGATCCACCGCGACGGCGCGTCCCGCGCCCGATCCAACCGGTCCTGCGCAACGCAACAGCGGCGCAGGACGGAACGCCGGTCGAGTGTATACCAGCGACGTGCAGGCGATGTGCCGGCCCGTCAGGCCAGGTCGACCACGCCCAGTTCGCTGAGCGCGTCCTGCATCATGCCGCGCGCGGCGTCGCTGAGTTTCTCGTTGTCCAGCGCGTAGCGGATGGTGGCCTCGATCAGGCCCAGATGTGTCCCGCAATCGAAGCGCGTGCCCTGGAAACGGTAGGCATGCACCGGCCGCTGCACGAGCAGCGCGGCGATGGCGTCGGTGAGCTGGATCTCGCCACCATTGCCCGGCGTGGTGTTTTCCAGCAGCCCGAAGATGCTGCCGTCCAGCACGTAGCGACCGACCACCGCCAGGTTGCTGGGTGCGACCTCGGGTTTCGGCTTCTCGACGATCGCGTGGATCGGCGCACTGCGACCGTCGAATTCGCCGGTCGCGACGATGCCGTAGCTGCCGGTCTTGTCGTGCGGCACGTCCTGCACCGCGATCACGCTGGCGCCCGTGGCCTCGGCCACATCGGCCATCTGGCGCAGCGCACCGGGGCCGCGATTCCAGATCAGGTCGTCCGGCAACAGCACCGCGAACGGTTCGTCGCCAACGATGGGCTTGGCGCACAGCACCGCGTGGCCCAGCCCCAATGCCTCGGCCTGGGTCACGAACACCGCGCGCACGTGCGGCGGCAGGATGTTGCGGACGAGGTCGAGCTGTTCGGTCTTGCCGGATTTCTCCAGCTTCTGCTCCAGCTCGTAGGCCTTGTCGAAATAGTCGGCCACCGCGTGCTTGTAGCGATTGGTGACGAAGATCAGCGTGTCGCAGCCGGCCTCGATCGCCTCGTCCACGGCGTACTGGATCAACGGCCGGTCGACGATCGGCAGCATCTCCTTGGGCACGGTCTTGGTGGCGGGCAGGAAACGGGTGCCGAGGCCGGCCACCGGGAACACGGCTTTGCGGATGCGGGTCATGCGGGACGGATCACGAGGGCGATGTGGTGGCGGTCAGGTCCTGCGCGCGTTGCGCGCGGGAAACGGTACCACGGTGGCCGCAGGCGAGGCGGAGGGTGCAGGCGGCGCCAGCGGCACGAATTCCGGCACCGCGTCACGCAGGGTCACCGCCAGCGCATCGAGATCGTAGGCCGTGGCCGCTTCGCGCAGGCACAGCAGTGCCTCGGCGATGGCGTCCGCGGGGACCTGCCGCGCGGCGGCCTGCAGGATTTTCGGATGCGAGGTCGGGCGATAGCGCTCGTCAGCGTGGAACAACGTCTCGTGCAGCTTTTCGCCGGGACGCAGGCCGGTGTAGACGATCGCGATGTCGCGCCCCGGTTGCTTGCCGGCGAGGCGGATCATCTGTTCCGCCAGCACGCGGATCGACACCGGCTCGCCCATGTCGAGGGTGTAGACCGCCTGCTGCGCACCGATCGCCGACGCCTGCAGGATCAACTGGCAGGCTTCGGGAATGGTCATGAAGAAGCGGGTGACGTCGGGGTCGGTGACGGTCACCGGGCCGCCGTTGCGGATCTGCTCGCGGAACAGCGGCACGACGCTGCCGGCGGAATCCAGCACGTTGCCGAAACGCACGGTCACGAAGCGCGTGGAGCGCGGATCGGCGAGCGACTGGCACAGCATCTCGGCCAGGCGCTTGGTCGCGCCGAGCACGTTCACCGGATCCACCGCCTTGTCGGTGGAGATCAGCACGAAGGTGCCGACGCCGGCGGCAGCGCTGGCACGGGCCACGGTCTCGGTCGCCAGCACGTTGTTGCGCACCGCCTCGCGCAACTGCGCTTCGAGCAGCGGCACCTGCTTGTATGCGGCGGCGTGGAACACGGCATCAGGCCCGGTCAGCGACAGCGCGTGGCGGATCACCGCCGGGTCGCCGCAGTCACCCAGCAGCGGGACGAGTTCGATCTCGGGGAAGTCGCGGCGCAACCGCATCTCGGTGGTGATCAGCGACAGTTCGTCGATCTCGACCAGTGCGATCCGGCGGGCGCCGTGGCGCGCGCACTGGCGGCAGAGTTCGGACCCGATCGAGCCGCCGGCACCGGTGACCAGCACGCTGCGGCCACCCAGCCAGTCGCGCATCGCCTTCCAGTCGGGCACCACCGGCGCGCGGCCGAGCAGGTCCTCGATCGCGACTTCCTTCAGTTCGCCCGGCAGCGAGCGGCCTTCGAGGATGTCGTTGAGGCGCGGCACCATGCGGAACGGGATGCCGGTCTGTTCGCAGATCTCGATGACCTCGCGCATGCGCCGCGCTTCCAGCGACGGCATCGCGATGACCAGCAGCTTGGCCGCGGTTTCCGGCGCGATGCGCACGACCTCGTCGATCCGGCCCAGCACCGGCACGCCGTGAAGGTGGCTGCCGCGCAGCTTCGCGGCATCGTCGAGGATGCCGACCGGCTGGTAGGCGCCGGTGCGGCGCAGGTCGCGCACCAGCGCCTCGCCGGCGCGGCCGGCACCGAGGATCAGCACCCTCACCGCCGCCTTGTCGCTGTTGATGCGCCCATGGTCCTTCCACGAGCGATACAACAGCCGCGGCGCGCCGAGCATCAGCGTGAGCACGAACGGATACATCACCAGCACCGAGCGCGGCACCACGCCCAGGCGGTTGTAGATGAAGAGAACGAAGAGGATGGCGAGCAGACCGAACATGCTCGCCTTGAGAATGTTCAGCAGGTCCGGGACGCTGGCGAAGCGCCACACACCGCGGTACAGGCCCACTTGCCAGAAGACGAGGCCCTGCGCGACCAGCACCAGCAGCGACTCGGTGCTCCACAGTAGCGGGCGCGCGGCCTGGTCGACGATCGCGTAGCGGAACTGGAGCAGACCGGTCCAGCACAGCCAGACCATGCACAAGTCGTGGACGACGATGGCCGCCCGCGGCATCGCGCCGGCGAAGCGGTCGCGGAGGCCGTTCACGCGTCGCCTCCGACGACCGACGACACGTCGGGACCGCGGCGAAGCCGGGCCCACAGCACGCATCCGATCGTCATCCACAGCGCAACCACCATCCCGAGTCCTCTCCCCTGCCGCATCGCCAGCCACGCCATCAGCGCGCACCCGGCCATTGTCCATGCCGCATATGACAGCGTGACCGGAATGTGGCTCCCGGCCCGCCGCGCCCAGCGCTGGTAGGCATGGCCGACATGCGGCGTCCACCAGCGCTCTCCTCGCAATGTCCTCTGCACCAGCGTCAGGCCCGCATCGAGCAGGAAGGCCGACGGCGGCAGCAGGGCCAGTGGCCACGCAGAAGACGGCAAGGTCTGCAGCACGGCACCAGCCAGCCACGCCAGGAGATATCCCAACGCCCCGCTGCCCACGTCGCCGAGGAAGATCCGAGCCCTCGGGAAGTTGAACGGAAGGAAGCCGAAGAGTGCCGCGATCAACGCCAACCCGACATGAACCGCCACGGCATCGCCGGTCAACCAGGCGAACGCCGCCGCGACCAGAATCGCCTGCGTGGACGCGAGTCCGTCGATGCCGTCCATGAAATTCCAGACGTTGACGAGCACCAGCGCGATGCCGAACACCAGCCCCGCGACGCGCGGCTCGGCACCGGAAAGATAGAAACCCGCCGCGAGCCAGCCGGCAGACAGCACATGCACCGCGAGCTTCGGCCATGGCGACAACGGACGATGATCGTCGAGCCAGCCGATGCCCGCGACCAGCAACAGGCCGAGGCCGCCGCACACCAGCAGCACGATCTCGCGCGGCACGCGCAGGATCAGCGCGGCGATCGCGAGCAGCACGGTGGACACGACCGCGATGCCACCGCCACGCGGCGTCGGCACGGTGTGGCTGCGACGCTCGCCAGGCAGGTCGAGCAGGCGGCGGCGCAGCGCGTACATCCGCGCCGCCCACGTGCCCGCGGCAGCGAGCGCCGCGAACAGCGCACACCACAGCGAGGTGCCGAGCGACAACGTCATCAGACGACGGCGTAGTTCAGCAGCGGCTTGACCGTGCCCCACTCCTTGCAGCTCGGGCATTGCCAGTGATGGCTGCGCGCACCGAAGCCGCAACGGTTGCAGCGGTAGCTGGGATTACGCACCAGCAGTTGTTCGGTGACGTGCTTGAGATCCTGCAGCGTGGCGACGGGATCGGTTTCATCGGCCAGACTGAGATCGATCAACGCCGCCTCGCCGCGCACCGACGGCCGCTCCTTCAGTTGCCGTGCGAGGTAATCGCGCGCGGCATGCACGCCCTCGCCCGCCTCGACCAGCCGGGTCAGCGCCAGCACCGGTGCGATGCCGCGGTAGTGCTCGCACATCTCGGTGAGGAACGTCCGCGCGCCACTCGGATCGCCGACCTTGTCGTAGCAGACGAGCAGGTTCGGCAGCACCTCGGGCAGATAATCGGGATCATGCCGCGCCGCACGTTCGTAGGCACGGATCGCGGAGGCGTGCTGGCCGGCCTCGAATTCGATGCGTCCTTCGAGCATGCCCGCGCGCACGGCGGTGGAGTCGGCGGCGTAGGCGCGGGCGATCGCGGCGCGCGCGGCATCGACTTCGCCCGCGGCGCGATGGCGCTCTGCGAGTTCGCACTCGAACTGCGCGATCAGCTTGCCCATCGGCTCGCCGGTCACCGCTTCGTAGCGCGAGGCCTTCTCGATCGCCTGCGACCAGTCGCGCTCGGCCTGATAGATGCCGATGAGGTGGCGCAGCGCCTGTGGCGCGCGATCGTCGAGCTTCGCGAGGTCGGTGAACACGGTTTCGGCACGATCGAGCAGGCCCGAACGCATGTAGTCCTCGCCCAGCGCCAGCAGCGCCTGCACGCGCTGGTGGTCGCTCAGGTCGGAACGCTGCACCAGCCCCTGATGCAGGCGGATCGCGCGATCGACCTCGCCGCGGCGGCGGAACAGGTGGCCCAGCGCGACCTGGGTCTCGAAGGTGTCCTTGTCGAGCTCGGCGACATGCAGGAACAGTTCGATCGCCTTGTCCGGCTGCTCGTTGAGCAGGTAGTTGAGGCCGCGGAAGTAGGTGGTGGAGAGTCGGCTGACCTGATGGTCGCTGTGGCGCTCGCCACCGCGACGGCCGATCACCCAGCCGATGACGGCGGCCAGCGGGATCAGCAGGAAATACCAGAACCACTCGGAGATGAAGGCCATCTCAAGGCTCCGTGGTCGGGGAAAGGGAAGACGTCGCCGTCGGCGGGACCGCGGGGGCGGTGCGCTGGGCGCGACGCAGCGGCAGCACGACCGACACCACGATCGCCAGGCCGCCCAGCAGCACGCCGGCCAGCAACGTGCACAGCAGGAGCACGCCCAGCCCGGCATGCAGGCGGACCACGCCGAGGTCCACGGTCGCGACGCCGGCGTTGAGCACGCCCAGCGTCACGCCGGCAGCGAGGAATGCGAGGGCGAACAGGGCGCGCAGGAATCGCATGAGCAGAGACGGGCCGGGGGACCTGAACGGGGATCAGTGTATGCCGTTGCCCACCGGATCGCGACCGATGGCGGCGGCAGACGCTCTACCGACCCGGAAACCGCAGGCGGCCGGGGCGTCGAGACGGGAATGGGAATGGGAATGCAGCGGGAGGGCTTGATTCGTGCTGACATCCGCCGGCAGGAACTCCACTCGCGGGATCGGCCCGGGGATCAGTCTTCGGGCGGCAACGGGACGACGTCGCTGACGCGGTCGCGCAGCTCCTTGCCCGGCTTGAAATGCGGTACGTGCTTGCCGGGCAGCGCCACGGCATCGCCGGTCTTGGGGTTGCGACCGGTGCGCGGCGGACGGTAATGCAGGGAAAAGCTGCCGAATCCGCGGATCTCGATCCGGTCGCCCTGCGACAGCGAGGCGCCCATCATTTCCAGCAACGACTTGACCGCGAGGTCGACGTCGTCGGCCTTCAGATGTCCCTGACGCTGGGACAGGATCTCGATCAGTTCGGATTTGGTCATGGGCGTTCGCGGTCTTGACGGGCGGGCGCAGCCGGATCACACCACGACGGCCCGGGAGTGTCCCGGGCCGTCGCAGCGCGTGATGCAGATCACTCGGAGCGGCTTTCCAGCTGCTCGCGCAGCAGCGCGCCCAGCTTGGTGGTGCCGCTGGCGGCGTCGGCGGAGGCCTTGTTGTACTCGGCCAGCGCTTCCTGCGTCTCGGCTTCGTCCTTCGCCTTGATCGACAGCTGCAGCGTGCGGCCCTTGCGGTCCATGCCGACCAGCTTCGCCTCGACGGCGTCGCCGACGCGCAGGTGCTGGGTGGCGTCGTCCACGCGGTCGTAGCTGATGTCGCGGGCCGACACGTAGCCTTCGATGCCGTCGCCGAGGTCGATCGTCGCGCCCTTCGCGTCGACGTCCTTCACGGTGCCGGCGACCTTCGAGCCCTTCGGATGACCGGCCATGAACTGGCCGAACGGATCCTGCTCCAGCTGCTTCACGCCGAGGCTGATGCGCTCGCGTTCCGGATCGACGGCGAGGACCACGGCGTCCAGCGTGTCGCCCTTCTTGAAGTTGCGGACCACGTCCTCGCCGGTGGTGTTCCAGCTGAGGTCGGAGAGGTGGATGAGGCCGTCGATGCCGCCGTCCAGGCCGATGAAGATGCCGAAGTCGGTGATCGACTTGATCTGGCCCGACACCTTGTCGTTCTTCTTGTGGGTCGCGGCGAACACTTCCCACGGGTTCTGGGTGCACTGCTTCATGCCCAGCGAGATGCGGCGACGCTCTTCATCCACGTCGAGGATCATCACTTCGACTTCGTCACCGACCTGCACGACCTTGGACGGGTTGACGTTCTTGTTGGTCCAGTCCATCTCGGAAACGTGCACCAGGCCTTCGACGCCCGGCTCGATCTCGACGAACGCGCCGTAATCGGTGACGTTGGAGACCTTGCCGAACATGCGCATGTTGGCCGGGTAGCGGCGCGCGATGTTGTCCCACGGATCCTCGCCCAGCTGCTTGAGGCCGAGGCTGACGCGGTTGCGCTCGCGGTCGTACTTCAGCACGCGGACTTCGAGTTCCTGGCCGACTTCGACCACTTCGGACGGATGACGGACGCGCTTCCACGCCATGTCGGTGATGTGCAGCAGGCCGTCGATGCCGCCGAGGTCCACGAACGCGCCGTAGTCGGTGAGGTTCTTGACCACGCCCTTGAGCTTGGCGCCCTCGACCAGCTTCTCGAGCAGCTGCTCGCGCTCTTCCGAATGCTCGCTCTCGACCACCGCGCGGCGGGAGACGACGACATTGTTGCGCTTGCGGTCCAGCTTGATGAGCTTGAACTCGAGTTCCTTGCCTTCCAGGTACACCGGGTCGCGGACCGGGCGCACGTCGACCAGCGAACCCGGCAGGAACGCGCGGACGTCCTTGATGTCGACGGTGAAGCCGCCCTTGACCTTGCCGCTGATGCGGCCGGTGATGGTTTCGTTCTTCTCGAGCGCCTGCTCGAGCTCGTCCCACACCATGGCGCGCTTGGCCTTGTCGCGGGAGAGGATGGTTTCGCCGAAACCGTTCTCGAGGGAGTCCAGCGCCACCTTGACGATGTCGCCGATGCCCACGTCGATCTCGCCGGCGTCGTTACGGAACTGTTCGATGGGCACGATGCCCTCGGACTTCAGGCCGGCGTTGATGACCACCACGTCGTTGCGCACGTCGACGACGGTGCCGGTGACGATGGAGCCGGGCTTGAGCTTGGCCAGATTGGCGGCCGCGCTCTGTTCGAACAGTTCTGCGAATGATTCGGTCATGAGTTGATTGCTCGGTTGATGACACAGATCGGCGGCGTGCGTGGAAGGACACGCGGCGCGATCCACCCGTTGCGGGCCTGGCGGGATTGCCGTTGGCCGTGATGAGTGTGTTGGATGGAAAAACGACGACGCGGCGCATGCGCGCCCCGTCGGCCTGTCCTGCTGCGGTGGAACTTCGCGCGCGGCGATGCGGTCAGTCGTGCCGCACCGGCACGAGGGCCAGCACGCGTTCGACGACCGCTTCGATGCCGAGCCCCGTGGTGTCGATGCAGACGGCGTCTTCCGCCGGCCGCAGGGGCGCCACGGCGCGGTTAGCGTCGCGGGCGTCGCGGGCAAGGATTTCCCGCAGCAGGTCGTCGAGCATAACCGAAACCCCCTTGTCTTTCAACTGCTTATACCGCCTCTGCGCCCGTTCCTCCGGGCTGGCGGTGAGAAAGACCTTGTACCGGGCATCGGGGAAGATCACCGTCCCCATGTCGCGGCCGTCGGCGACCAAGCCCGGGGGGCGGCGGAACGCCCGCTGGCGGTCGCGGAGCGCGGCCCGGACTTCCGGCACGGCGGCAATGGCCGAAGCCGCGGCGCCGGCGGTTTCGGTGCGCAGCTCGTCGGTGGCGTCCAGTTCGTTGACGATCACCCGCAGTTCGCCGTCGACGCGCTCGACGAACCCGATCCGGGTATCGAAGGCGCAGCGGACCAGCGCCGCCGGATCGGCCAGGTCGAGGTCGGCCCAGCCGGCGGCGACGCCGATCGCCCGGTAGAGGGCACCGGAGTCGAGGTAATGCCAGCCCAGTCGTGCGGCCACGAGCCGGCTGATCGTGCCCTTGCCGGACCCGGAAGGACCGTCGATGGTGAGGACCTCGACGGGGGCGGAAACGGCGTCGGACATGCGGGACTCGCGGCGGCGTGGGGAGTCGGTATTGTAGCGGCCGGCGCCCGGCGCGCCCCGGATCCGGGTAGTGTCTCAGTTTGAATCCCGTCTTCCTTGAGCGGCCAGCCCCGGAGGGGGACAATCGGGGCATGGCTACGAAACCCAAGAGACCCCGCGACACGAACCAGTTGGCAAAGCTGCTGGTGGACGTTGCGACCGGGGAGGAGCCGGAGGCGATGCCGGAGGAGCCTGCGCCGAAGCTCGTGGCGGCGGTGAGGCGTGGCCGGAAGGGCGGGAAGGCCCGGGCTGGGGCGCTGACGGCGGAGGAGCGGTCGGAGATCGCCAGGAAGGCTGCGAAGGCGCGCTGGAGCAAGTAGACCGCTTGTCGGGTCTTTGAGGGGCTGTCTCGCGGTCGCAGGCCATGCGATTCGCTCTAAGCATTCTGTTCACTATGAACTGGATGCCCCTCGCCAAGCGCGCTCAGATCCTCGGGTTCCTCGTAGAGGGGATGAGTCTGCGGGCGGCCTCGCGGCTGGCAGATTGCTCGATCAATACCGTGACCAAGCTGCTTGTGGACACCGGTGCGGCCTGCGCCGAGTACCAAGACGGCGTGCTGCGGAACCTGCCGTGCAAGCGGATCCAGTGCGACGAAATCTGGTCGTTTGTGGGCGCGAAGCAGAAGAACGTGCCGGACGACCGCAAGGGCGAGTTCGGGATCGGCGACGTGTGGACGTGGACGGCGATCGACGCCGATTCCAAGCTGGTCGCCTCATGGATGGTCGGAACCCGCGACGGTGATGCCGCCAAGGCGTTCATCAGCGACTTGGCGGGCCGCCTGGCGAACCGGGTCCAACTGACCTCTGACGGCCACAAGGTCTACGTCAATGCCGTGGAGGAGGCCTTCGGCAGCGCAGTGGACTACGCCATGCTTGTGAAGCACTACGGCGAAGGCCCACAGTCTCCGGAGCGCAAGTACAGCCCGGTCGAGTTCGTATCAGCCGAAAAGAAGCGCGTCACCGGCAACCCGGACATGGCGCACGTCTCGACCAGCTACGTCGAGCGCCAGAACCTGACGATGCGGATGTCGATGCGCCGCTTCACTCGCCTCACCAACGGCTTCTCAAAGAAGGTCGAGAACCACGCCGCCGCCATCGCGCTGCACTTCATGCACTACAACTTCGGACGCATCCACAAAACGCTGCGCGTCACGCCTTCGATGCAGGCTGGCGTGAGTGATCGCGTCTGGACGCTGGAAGAGATTGCAGCCCTCGTGCCAGCGCCGATCGCGAAGAAGCGTGGGCCGTACAAGAAGCGTACGCCGCACGATTCGGAAAGCGATTGAGCGGTGTCCAATAGCGGGTCGGATAGCATCAACCCATGGAAAGGAACAGCACAGAAACCGTAGAGATTGAGCCAGCCAAGAGTGACAAAGAGTGCTTCTTCAACCTTGGCGTTTTCATGGCTCTTGAAGCTGCATTCAAGTCGCCAGACGCTCTCTACTCGCGGGAATCGCTTGAGTACAAGCAGATGGTCAGAGCGTACTGGCGTCTGGCGCCACTCGCCGAAATCTATTGTCTGCCGCGCTCAGCAAAGTCTTCAGATGGATCATAGAACACGGTGTAGTGCGCACACATTGAGCATTGGACAACTGTGCCGGCTAATTGAGCATCGGCACGGAAGTGAATTCTTTCTTTTTCAACCGCCTCGCTTGGATAGTCACACGAATAGTCTCCGACTTTAAGCGCGCTGGTTCGCTGGCAGATAGGTCTATTGCTGCAGTAGACCATTCTTTCCGGTGGGCGCGTCCTCTTCGCCATATTCGAGTCACTCCGTGAGTAGTAGAGCGGGCACAACTCCCAGCGCCCTCGCGATCCGCTCAATGTTGTAGATCGTGACGTTCTTTTCGCCGCGTTCAAGCATGCCGATGTAGGTCCGGTGGACGCCGGCGGCCTCTGCCAAGTCCTCTTGGGACAGCCCGCGCTCGGTCCTCAGCCGCCGCACGTTCGCGGCGAACACCATGACCAGACCTGTTTCTTCGGGACCCCGGGGCATGCCCGGATCGTCCGCGTTTGAATACTACGATTCGACATACTACGATTAGCATTGGCTACGCGCCGTAGCGATCGCCCGTGGGGGGCTGAAATGAACCTGGCGGAGGAACTGAGCCGGCTGGCGGAGTTGCGGGACAAGGGTGTCCTGACCCCCAAAGAGTTCGATCAGCGGAAGAGGAAGCTGCTAAGGGGCAAGCGGTCATGGTGGATAACCGCGCTGCTCTGGATCATCGGTACGTTCTGCTTCGTTTGCCTGCTGGGGGCCGTGGTCGCCATCTTCGTGCCAGCCATAAAAGACCACTTCTTGTCGGACGAAATGGCCTGCGATACGCCCGAGGTTCAAGAGAAGGTCGTTCAGCTGCTCAATCAGCAGGCGAGCCAAGTCTTAAACTTGCTAGGAGCCGGTGCAGCCGCGCCCGGCATGCAAATCCACGGGCTGGGCGAGACCACGGAACTCTTCAAAGACCGGCAGAGCGGGTTCTTGGTGTGCTTGGCAAGAACGAAGCATGCGGGAGGCGAAGGCGCCACGGGCTACACGGTTGCATGGACGGACAAGGCAAAACGTGAGTTCTTTGTTCAGACCGCCAGCCCGGAAATCCTGATGGCGCGCTATGGTGGGAGGCCTCAGCAGGCGCAGGCGAGTGCAACAGAGGCGCCCGCCACCCCGGAGCCGGCGCCGCGTGAGGACACTGCATCAGTCGCGAAGCAGGCACCGGCGGTGCAAGATTCCGCCTTGCAATCCGATTCCAGCCTTGAACCTCACGCAGGGAAATGCCTGCTGTGACCTGAGACGAATCATGTAGCCGCCCGGGAGGTGAGTTCTCTACCCTCGACAGACCAAGGAGAACTCATGAAGA